>DASRCD010000659.1:0-4018 GCA_035653315.1 Candidatus Angelobacter sp. | reverse complement strand
GGCAGGGCGGAATAGATCAGTCGCCGCCTTGCAAGCCCAAAGCGGGTGCAGGAGATTCTTCAGGATTTTCCTGCTCCTCTGGCCTGTTTATCCTTATGCCTACCGCGGCAAAGATGCGTTCTTTGGGGACAATATCATAAGGAGCCGCAAGCTTGTGCACACGGTCCACTGCTTCTGAAGAGAGTGGCGCAGGCATGGGATCTCTATGCAGGATGGTCCATATCCAGCTCATTAGCGCAATGAAATAGGCAACCTGCCCCACTTCACTGCAGATGCTGATCAAAAGCGAACCCTGATATATACCTACAACAAAACGCGTTGTCGCCTGCACAGTGAGATACAGGACAAAGCCAATAGATATTTCAGCGACCGCGGACTTCCAGGTAATACCCAGCGATTTGGATTGCACTAACAGAATCCAGAGCAGGCATGCGTCCGCCAGGAATATGGTTCGCTCAATGGTGATGGGAACCTGAATATAGGTTTCCTTGTGCAGCGTGGGCATCATCACTGAAAGCGTGACCGCTACTGCAATACCCATCACCGCCCAGTAGCAAAAGCGGGCCACGGTGCGTCCGGGCAGGGATTCAAACGGGTCCAGCACCTTTACAAGGATTTCCAGCAACACCAGGTTGAGCAGGATCGCCTCAATAAAATCGATTGCGGAGTAGGTATAAACGTAGACGTTCCTGCTACCAAACCAGGCGGCAGTGAGCACCAAAAAGGATGAACCCGCCATATAGAACAGGTAATAGCTAAAGACTTTCCAGTGCCGGAAAAACTCTCTGCGTTTGATTACGGCCCAGCACGCCACCAATTGACAAAGAATGATGGCGATCAGGAACGCGTAATCAAACGAGATGAAACGATGCTTCATGAATCAGCTAGTGGACGTTGCCGACGCCCGTTCCTTTTTGTGGTATTGGAGCTCCACCCGCCGGCGGCTTGTCACCACCAGGAGTTTTAAGCGTACCCAGCAATAGCGAAAGCGCGAGAATAACAGTTGTTGTAACGCCGAACATAGGGAACCTTCCTTTGCCTCCGGTTTACAGTCTTCCGGAGAGTTATTCGACGGTCAGGCATTGAATCCTGGCACGAACATGACGTCCCAGTCGCCAATCTCTAACCTGTCTATTTCATATTATTTCGGCAACGCGCGCGCTAGGCCATATACCTTAAGGGCGTGCCCAAGGGTCACTTGGTTTTTCTCACCCGCCCTATATCAACAGTTTGCGCTGGTCTCTTCTAAGTTATTGTTTTTCATTGATTTATCAAAGAAATCACCTGTAAAATGGACGCATCTTTCAGCATAAAGGCCTTACAATGTTACCTTTTAGGTTCCTGCTTGTATTACTCAGCCTGATCTCAGCCAGTTATTGTTCCGCGCAGCTAAGCTCCAGCGAGGCGCATCCAGCCGCTTTGGGCAAGATTGTTTTCCCGAATTCCTGCGCTCCGGCAGCCCAGGAACCATTTCTAAAAGGGGTAGCATTGCTCCATTCCTTTCAGTATGCCGCTTCGGAAAAATCATTTGCCGATGCCACTCAGGCCGATCCGCAATGCGCTATTGCTTACTGGGGGCTGGCGATGACCCATTATCATCCGCTATGGGAAGGCGCAGGCGCCAAAGCTCTGGCAGCAGGGCGGGCCGAATTGCAAAAGATCAAAAAAGAATGGCCGTCCACCAGCCGTGAACGCGGCTATATTGATGCTGTAAGAATCATCTTCAGCGGCAACCAGTTGGAAAAGGCGCAGCTTGAGTCTTACAGCCAGGCCATGGCCGCTTTATACAAACAGTACCCTGAAGACGGAGAAGCGGCAGCGTTCTACTCATTGTCATTGCTGGCGCTTCCCGGCCGCAGCGACGATGCGCGCAAGCAGGCGATTGCCATTCTCAACCACCTTACGGCTGTCCAGCCGGAGCATCCTGGCGCTGTTCATTACCTGATTCATGCGGCGGATACTCCTGAGCTTGCGCCCCAGGGTCTGGACGCTGCGCGCCGTTACGCCAAAATCGCTCCGGACTCATCCCATGCGCTGCACATGCCGTCACATATTTTTGTGCGGCTGGGGTTGTGGCAGGAGTCGATTGACTCCAACCAAGCTGCCGCGGTTGCCGCTGCGGAAGCCACGCAGCAACATCTGGGCGAAGCCCATTATCAATTTCATGCCATGGATTATCTGGACTACTCCTACCTGCAAAGAGGTGAAGAGGCCAAAGCCAGGCAGATTGTGGAAGACGTTGATAAAGTTCCCGGTCGCAGCACCAGCGAAACAGAAAACATGAAAACGAACTTTATTGCCCGCAATTTGCTGGAGCTGCACCACTGGAAAGAAGCGCTGGCGCTCACCCCAACAGGCAGCGCATATAACCAGGAAAAAATTTATGCAGTCCGGGCCATTGCCGCCGCGCGAACGGGCGATAAAAAAACTGCGGAAGCAAATTTCAAGAGCATGAAGAAGGCAGCCAGCAGCATTCACGATAAAGATGAGCATCTGCAAGCCTATCCGGAAGAAGCGGAAGCATGGATCAACTTTGCAAAAGGCAAAAGCGATAAAGCGCTCAAACAGCTGCGTTCTCTTGCCGATCAGCAGGACCGTGAAGATTCAGAAGGGTTCACCGTGCCGGCGCGTGAAATGCTGGCCGACATGCTGCTGGAACTTCATCAGCCAGCCAGGGCACTTGCTGAATATGAGGCCTCTCTGAAAATTGCTCCCAACCGCTTTAATGGGCTTTATGGAGCAGCAATGGCGGCAAAAATGGCAGGCGATACAACAAAAGCAAACACCTATTACAGCAAGCTCCATGAGAGCTGCGCTCCACAAGCCGATCGCGAAGAGCTGCAACATGCAAGCACAATAGCGGCTGGAAGCAATTAGTCGAATTATTAGCAATTAATTAGCCGGGAATAATTTAGCTGGAAACAATTATCCTAGGGTAATTAAAGCAGTTCCAAGGTTACTGTGTCCTGCATTCGGGTGAAGCAGGCAATTTTGCTTGCGGTATGCTGGTTGAAAATTGGCTTTCGCCCACTAAGGTAAGACCTCAAGGCACAACATCTCTGAACCCGCTCTAGCCGGAAGGAAAATTTAGATTGCTCTTAAACCGGAAGCAAATTAGATCCGATTAAAGAAGTAAATTTAGATCTGCTTGAAAAGTTAGATTCGCTTGAATAGCAGATTCCCAGACGATGGCTCATTGTGGTTTTCCGATGTACTGCGGAAAGGCTGGTAAGTCTTTTGAAAAAGCTGGCGGGGACGACGGGACTCGAACCCGCGGCCTCTGCCGTGACAGAGTAACGGTATTAGGTTTTACAACAACTTACAAAGACGCGGGGACTGCCAAAGTACGCGTAAGTCGCACAAGACATCGGTTGCTGTGGGTTCGGTTGTGGGTTGGAAAATCGGGTGAGGCCCCTCCCCTTCTCGTTCAGCGATGCCAGCCTGCCATCAGAGCGTCATAACCCTGTAAAGCTGTAGCGTTATGATGTCGCAAATTCAGAACGGCGGGAAGCCACAACGTCACACCATCTCGACCTCGCAGAATCGCATAATCGTAACATCACAGCGACACGACATCACGAAGTTAAAGTGGCGAGAGGTTGAAGCGGTAAGACGTTTTGACGTTGCACCATCACAACATAACAGCTCTAAGACACCGCAATACCGAAATGGCATAGTGCCGTAGCGCGACAATGCTGTAACGGCGAAATCCCACAGAGCTGCGAGGGCAGAGTGGCGCAGCATCACAGAACTGCAACACTGAAGAGCTGGAATATCGCGGCATCACGTAGCTAGACAGCTGCGCTACTGCAGTGTCACACGATTGCAACGCCGTGACGACAAAACGGTGTGATGCTATACATCCGTAGCGGTGCGCTATTGCAATGCCGCGCAATCGCAGTATTGTGATTCCACACCATCGCGCCATCACAGTGAGGCTTCCAAATGAAGAAAAACCGCGATTCCAGTGAGTTGGCTGCCCGTATTGCGGCGGCGGCACGGCAGCCAGCGGGAACGG
>DASRCD010000658.1:0-4566 GCA_035653315.1 Candidatus Angelobacter sp. | reverse complement strand
AGGCCGCTGCGGCGTGTAGTGATTTTCTTCGCAATATACGGCCAATCAAATCGCTCAGCAGGGCCAGCGGCAACAAGGCCGCAGTGAAATTCACCAGAATGGGATGGAACTCCTGCGGAAGTTTTGGGACAACAAAAGCCGGCATCCGCCAGGGCTTTTCGCTATTTTGTTTTCCGGACTGCACGGCGTTTGCGTCAATCAATCTCGCCGTCATATTTGGGTGTGGCTGGCAGTGATATACCAGCGTTCCCGGCTTAGTCACCGTCATCTTCCATGTTCCTCCGGGAGGAATCGATCCGGAATCGAAACTGCCATCATTCGCCGTGACTGTATGAGCAACAATGTCTTCGTTTTTCCACTCGACTACTTCCCCGGGATGTACTGTAAGCTCGGCTGGCTGAAAGGCGATGTTCTTCATCACAACCACCGCGCTCGGTGGATTGCCTGATTGCGGTTGGGCTTGTGAAGCTGTGCCGGATGTCTGGACTGGCGTCCCGGTGCCGGCTGGCTCTGAATACGGCTGCACGGCAAAGACATACGATGCACCGCAAAGTAGCAGGATCGTAAGCCCGTGCCGCACAGTCCAATGCCTGGCGAGAGTTGCCATCATTTAGTGGGCAGCGTTGCTCGCGCTCTGGTTCAGCGATGATTGAATTTGCTGCGCATGCTGAAGATGGCCTTGCAACAGCGGCGCTGCGCCCTGCAGCGCTGACTTAAGCTCAGCATTCTGGGCATTCGGAATGAGAACATTGCTGGCTGTGTCAATCACCTGCTGGTGAAAACTGACTTCATGATTGATATATTCTTTATCAAAGTCCTTGCCGGAAAGGCCTTGCAGCTTCTTCATCTCTGCAGCCGCCTGGGTTTTGAGCGCCTTGCTGGTGTCACTTGGCGCGGGAGTCACATTCAGCTTCTTGCCCAGATCGTTGACTGACTTTTGCAGATTGGTATGATCGTCAATCATCTGCTGCGCAAACTGTTTGACCTGATCATTTTTTGTTTTTTTCAAGGCCAGTTTGGAACTGTCAATATCAATCTGGTCCGCAGCGCTCACAATTCCCACAATTTGCGGGTCCGTTGGTTTAGCGCCTCCACCGCTTTGCGCCAGCGCGGAAGCGCCAAAAGCGCACAGTAAAGCTGCTATGCCCACTACTTTGTATTTCTTGACGCTCATGTACGTACGTCTCCTTTTTTCTTTCATAAATGGCATTCACCGGCGTGGCCGGTTATGCGTTCCTATGGACTAGAGTATTGGCGGGACAATAGGTTACAGAGAAAGTCCAATATGCAGGTGGCTGGCACTTAGTGCTCTGGCCTCTAGAATTGTAGGAAGAGATTCAGGGACGTACCTGCCTTGAAAATTGTGAATCCGTGTAGGCTGCCTAAGCTTGAAAGCTTACAGGTGCATCCACTCCCAAATGCCCATGACAAAGAACGGCGTCAGGATCGCCAACACCCAGAGTTTGGCTGAGCCGCGAATCTTCTCTTCTTTTTCCCAGCGAAAAAGCTTCATGGAGATCAGGGTCCCGCCAATGGTGGTAAGGATCAAGACCAGCACGGCGGCAAGGTTCTCTTTTTCAAACAGGCTCTCCCCTTTCAGCATGATGTTTTGCATGCCTTTTACCAGGTAGGTTGCGGGAACAAAGTTGTGGATAATGTTCATCACCCGCGGAAACATTTCCGCCGGAAACGTTGCACCGCTCAGGAACAACATGGGGAAATAAAATAACTGGACCAGGATTGTGCCTTCCTGCATGGTATTGGCCACGGAAGCAATCACCAGCCCCAGGGACCGAAAAGCAATCAACCCCAGCGAAATAAAGACCAACAGCTCAAAAAAATGTGCCGGAAGTGGCATGCGATAGATAAAGTGCGCCATCAACAGCAACAGAATGATGTAAGGAATAAAGATCGCCCACCCCGTAAACATGGACCCCACAAGAAGCGGCGCCGGTGTAATGGGCGTGACCTTGTAACGCCGCAGGATATTCAGTTCGCGTTCCTGGATGGCGCGAATTCCTGCGCCAAAAAAGCCGCTGCCCAGCACGCCAAGAGTCACAGACATGTTTACGACAAAATACATGCGGTCCGGCTGGCGGCTAAGTATGGTCGCAAACGTAAAAAAGAAAATCAGCGGGAACAGGTAATTAAAGAAAATCACGGCGCGCAGCCGCAGCGCCAGCTTAATGTCCATTGCGATAATTGCCAGATAAGGCTTCATGTCAGTCCCGGAGTTTCTTTCCCGTTAATTCCACAAATACATCTTCCAGTGTCGGACGCTTTAAATGAACGTCCTCAAGTTGCATTCCCTGATGGTCCAGCCATTTCATGATTTCAAACAGCGTTCTTGCCGGCCGCGTGGAATACACCGTCAAGGCACGGCCGTCTCCATCCAACCTGCTTTCCAGCGCTTCCGGCCATTGCGGCAATGCATTCCCATTCAGCGGCTGCGCCACTACAATATCAATGCGCGACTGCTGCCGGCTGTTCTGCTGCAGTTCGCGTGGCGTGCCAATGGCCACAATCTTTCCCGCATCGATGATGGCCACGCGGTCACACAATCTTTCCGCCTCTTCGATATAGTGCGTCGTTAATACAACCGTGCGTTTTTCTGCCTTTAATTCTTCAATCAGGTTGTGGATTTCCAGGCGTATCTGCGGATCAAGGCCGGTAGTGGGCTCATCCAAAAAGAGCAATTGCGGATCGTTTACCAGCGCCAGAGCCAGCGCCAAGCGCTGTTTCTGCCCGCCTGAAAGCGTTTCATAATACGCCGCGCGCTTCTCCCACAACTGCAGGCGCTTGAGAAGATGCTCTGCTCCCAGGCGGCGCGAATAAAATGATCCAAAAAGCTCCAGCGCTTCCTGCACCCGGATTTTTACGGGCAGGTTCGTGGCTTGCAGGCAGACACCAATGCGGTCTTTTAACTGCTGCTTTTGCCGGTCTGGATCAAACCCCAGCACCGTGGCTTCTCCGCCAGTGCGAGGTCGCAATCCTTCCAGAATTTCAATGGTGCTGGTTTTGCCGGCGCCATTTGGGCCAAGCAGCCCAAACACTTCGCCTTCGGCCACCTGAAAGTCGATGCCCTTGACTGCTTCAACTTTGTCGTAACGCTTTTCCAGTCCGTGGACGTAAATAACGGGCGATGTGCTCATAAGGGATGTTTCTAGGGTATAAACGCATTCACATTCTGTCCAGTTCCATACGTTTGTGCAGCCACGTTTTGCATTCTTACCGCTGCCGATTTACCCTTCTGGCGCGACCATCCAAGGACTTTTCCATGTTCAAAAAAATCTTTGCGCTCGTCCCCCTGTTGTTTTCGGCGGTGCTCTACGCACAAAGCGCCGATCCCCAGTTGCTTGCCGAGATCAACAAGATCAAGGCGATTGACAATCATTCTCATCCGCCCAAACTCACGGCGCCCGGCGAAAAAGACGACGACATGGACGCGCTTCCCTGCGATCCGCTGGAGCCTACCGAGCCGACAACTATCTCCCGCCCGGAAAATCCGCAATATCTTGCCGCATGGAAAGAGCTCTACAACTACCCCTATAACGACCGCAGCCCGGAGCACCTGCGTGAACTTGTCCAGACCAAGCAGAAAATCATGCAGCAACAGGGCGATAATTATCCCAACTGGGTGCTTGACCAGCTTGGCATTGAGACGGAGCTGGCGAACCGCGTTGCCTTGGGACGCGGGTTGCAACCTCCGCGTTTCCGCTGGGTAGCGTTTGACGATGCGCTGCTGTTCCCGCTGAAAAATTCTGGACTCGGCAGCGAGACTCCTGACCGCAAATTCTTCTTCCAGCGTGAAACCATGCTACTGCGCCGCTATATGAAAGACATCAACCAGGAAACACTGCCGGCAAAGCTTGCGGACTACACCACCACGGTGATCACACCGGTCCTGGAGTGGCAAAAGAAGAACGGCGCGGTAGCCATCAAGTTTGAAGCGGCTTATCTGCGTCCGCTTGATTTTGGCCCCTCTGAGCCGGAGCAAGCCGTACAGCAGATTTATGCGCGTTACGTTAAAGGTGATGTGCCGTCCAAACCAGACTATATCCGGCTCCAGAATTACCTGTTTCGTTATGTAGCCCGCGAGGCAGGCAGGCTGGGCTTGCCGGTCCATATCCACACCGGCGGGGGTTGCGGCGGTTATTTCATGCTGTCAGGTTCTAACCCCGACTTGCTGGAGTCAGTGCTCAATGATCCTTCGCTGCGCAAAACCACTTTTGTTCTTATCCATGGCGGCGCGGGCGCATTCACCAGATACATGAGCTACCTGCTCATGAAACCCAATGTTTATACGGATTTCTCCGAACAAACCTGGCTGGTCTCAACCCGCAGGCTGAGTGAGGTGATTCGCGACTGGCTGGAATGGTATCCGGAAAAGGTCATGTTCGGCACGGACTTATATCCCAACACGCCGGAAATCAACTGGGAAGAAATAGGTTGGCAGACCACGCACTCCGGGCGTGAAGCTCTGGCAATTGCGCTCACCGGCATGATGCAGGATGGTGAAATCAGCCGCGAACGGGCGCTCGAACTGGCTCATATGGTGCTGCATGA
>DASRCD010000657.1:0-3317 GCA_035653315.1 Candidatus Angelobacter sp. | reverse complement strand
TGTCTCCACTGAGCCGGCAGTTGTGCTTATCAACCTGGGTATACCTACCCAGCAAGTCAGTTCGTCCTATACGGTTGGTGTAGGTGCAAATCAAATACTGACCGCAGATTTCAACCACGATGGCAATCTTGATTTGGCGGTCGCCAATGCTGGCACCAATACTGTGAGCATTTTGCTTGGCAATGGCGATGGAACATTCCGCCCGGCGAACGACATTATTATCGGAGGTCATCCCAAGGCCATTGCGGCAGCGGATTTCACTCGCGACGGCTTTGCTGACCTGGCGGTAATCGACTGTATCCCGAATGTGAAATGCAACTTGTTAATTTATCGTGGGAATGCCAGCGGCAATCTGACGATATGGCAGCAGATTGGCCTGCCCGGTGCGCCCAATATGGCCAAGGGATTGATGGTCACTGCCGATTTCAACATTGATGGCCGTCCTGACCTCGCTTTGGTGGCTGGAAACACTGAGGCAATGATATTTACTGATAATGCTTCCGGCAAACTGCAATTGCGCTCGCAATTCAAAATGCCGAACGGCAGCATTGCAGGGAGCATGGCTTGGGGTTCTTTTAATCACGATATATTGCCGGACCTGGTTTTCCGAGTGGTTGACGTCTGTGGAAGCTCTTGTTCGTTCGCCAATTCCGCGTATGTTTTTCTCAATACAGGAAGCGGTGATTTTGTGCTGCGCGACCGAATCGGCCTACACCAGGGCGCAGGCGCCAGTTTGATTGCCGTGACTGACGTAGATGGCGATAACAACCAGGATTTCGTGACCGTGAGCCAGGATCCTAACAATGCTTTTGTGCAGTACTCTCTGAACCATGGTGACGGAAAATTCGATCCACCAGTGACTGTTTTCCGGTTGCCTTTTCGACCGGACCTTCCGAACAACGGTGGCTTAGTCCTCCCGACTGGTCTAATCGCGCGCGACGTTAATTTCGATTCACGGCATGACATAGGTGACAGTAGTCTTGACGTCGGTAACGAGCAAGCCGGGTGGCAAATTTGGGCCAATGAAAATGCTCAGACTAACTGCCCTCCGCCAGATTCATCCAGGTTGCAGGCCAAGATCTGTTCTCCGGCAGCCAATGCTACCGTGGGAACCACGTTGACCGTAACGGGGGCTGGAAACTCTCCTGCCGGAGTAAAAAGAATGGAGTTGTGGGTCGATGGTAAAAAGCGCTTTGAGGAGTGGAATGATCAATTGCGTGCCACCATATCGCTCACGCAAGGGCGGCACCAGATCATCGTGCAGGCAATCGATCAGGATGATTCTTTCAGACCCACACCAATATTTGTGACTGTACCATAATCTTTTCTGGTGCATTCGAGGTTGATCATGGATGCCGGTGCTTTCGGTTAGGCACCGGCATCATTTATGAGCAGGCAAGTTGCAATCACTTCGAATTTCCACTTCCTTCCTTTACAGTATTAAGGCTGTAACGCCAATCTTGCCTGAGAGCGCATATGCTCTGATTCGCTTGGATCAGAAAGGATACGTGACAGTTGCGCAGTAAACTGCTTGCGAACATCGCGATCAAGCCTTGAAGCTGCGTCTACCGCCGATGCCCGGACATTGGGATCTGCATGACTGAGATTCTTGCCGATAAAGTCCAACGCCTCCGGCACGCGAGTCTTGTTGAGTCCAAGCTGCCGCAGTACTCCGCCAGTCAGTCCTGGATCAGGCCGCTGTGATACTACCAATAATGTTTTGTGCACTATGGCCGCATCAGTGGGGGCCGAGTCCAGCAAGCTGGCTGCGATCGTCAAAGTTTCTTCATCGGAATTCCGGCTTTCCTCAAGATGTGCGTTCAGATGTGCAATTGCTTTGGGCGGCAGAGTGGGCTTCAAGCTGCCCAGCACGTACAAAGCACCGTGGCGGAGAGAGATGGCTCCTTCCGGGCCACTTAGCAGCGCGCCCAAATCGTCAATGTATGGCTCAAGAACCTTTGCACTATCGGGCCGGGTCACCACTGCAATGAGGAGAATAAGGCCGTCCTGCCGGACAACGTTATTTGCGGATTGAAGACATTGGCGTGCCAAGGGCAGTATTGCTGCAACCTCAGCTGCAGGCAAAGCGCCAACCGTGGTTTCATTGACTGTGCTGAAAAGTTGCTCTGTACTCGGCATGGCCGCAGGCTGAGTAAGAATGGATTGAAACAACTGGCGGATTGGATTTTCCTGCGCCAGGCACGAGCTTGTAGCAAGCAGCATGATAAAAACAGCTCTCATGAATATCCGCATCATTTTTCTCCTCGCAAAATCTTGATCTCCAACTCACTTGCACGCTTAGTGTGTTGGCACGGTAACAGTTGATGAGCTTGCATTGGTTTGCGGTAATACCGTCAGACATGACAGCAGATATGCCGTGTTATTAATCGGGGGCTGATAGCTGTAAATTGTTGTCCCGTTCACCTTCACAATATGCGCTGGATAGCAAGTGTGTGTAATGTTCACCTGGGCAGTGGGTTGGTTTTGGTTGGAGTCATTGAGAGTCACAGTCGCATTCCATTTGATTCCGCCAATCTTGGGCTCAAGAGGGTCCTGGCCTTGGCCGTTCAGGTTGACCTGGGCCTGATTGCCGGCGGGGAACGTCACGCTATGTCCCTGCATGGTGCTAAGGTCAGCCTTGCCGCGATCATTCCACTTGAGACAATCGAACTGCACATTGTCTTCGTCATCTCCGGTATAAGGACCGTTGTATATATCTGAGCTTGCCGGTGCGGACGACAGAGTGGACCCGTTGATTGGCGAGCCAAAACCATAATTACGGGTGGGGCCTGCATTCGCAAAGAAGTTATCGTTGAATTGCTTGTCTGCAACAACAAAGATTGATTGCGTAGTCCTGTATGTACCTCGATTCGCATCACCTTTGTAAAGTTTGAACACCGGGACAGGGCCATTGGCAGGAAGGTTGAAGAAGCATGGCGTAGGTCCATGAATGTTATCTACTGGGATATAAGAGGCGTACTGCACGCTGAACCGGGGCGTAACCGTGGTCCAAGTAGAATTGCCAGTAGCTTGCTCCGGTCTCGCGGCCATGTTCATGGCAGTGTGCGCACGCACCCTGGAAAGAGCGCCGCTGGTGCCAGTGTTGATGTTGAAGACGCCTGTACCGCTGCCGCACGATGAGCCAGAAAGAGTAACCGTTTCAGTTTCTGACGGGGCTACCGGCAAGCCGCAACTGTCAACCGATGGCACCGGATTCGTTGCGGATAAAGCAAATGTGCTGCCGTTGTAAGTTCCGCTCGCTGTGTAGCTAATGGTCCCGCAATAGGTCAATCCAAAGCCAAAGTCACGATAATCAT
>DASRCD010000656.1:0-4416 GCA_035653315.1 Candidatus Angelobacter sp. | reverse complement strand
GGGCTGGCCGCAGCAGGTCTGGCTCTGCGGATAATCCACTTCATAGCCGATGCGGCGCAGGACTTTTACCGTGGCCACAGCCACTTCCGGTTGCAATTGATCAACGAAACACGGCACGAAGAGTGAAATTTTGCGCGGCATCAGTGGCTGGCAAAATTCTAACAAACCTTATGGTGGATGAACATCAGGCCGTCAGAGTAGCCGCACATTACTGTGTACTCAATTACGAGTGCTGCTGATATTGTGTTCCTGATGGCCATTTAGAAGCGCAACAATAAATATTATGCGATTCATTGCGCACAGGATTATAAATTCCTGGAAAATCAGCTCTCAAATCCGTGTAATTTCTTATAATTTCTATATGGCACGTGGATGGGAAAGCAAGTCAGTGGAAGCGCAGATGGAAACAGCGAAAGAAGGCCAGGCCAAAGATGAAAAGCGTCCGCTTAACGACGCCGAGAAGAAAGCGCGGCACGAGCAAGATAGCCTGAAACTCTCACGCGCTTATGTGCAGCACCAGATTGAATCTTCCACCAACGAGCGATATACCGAATCTCTGCGGCGCGCCTTAAGCGAGATCGACCAGAAGATCGCCCAGTTGAAGGACGGCCATTAAACGGAAGCACGCAAAAACCTGGGCTTCCGTGCCACGCGAAATGGAAGAAACCCGGGTTCAGATGGCAGCTCTTCGTCCGGTGATGACTTCAATCAACAAGACCACCAGAGCAATGACAAGCACAAGGTGAATCAGGCTGCCGGCAACGTGAAGACCAAATCCCAGCAACCACAATAACAGCAGGATGGCGAAAACTGTCCAAAGCATGCGTATTCTCCCGCGCTGCAACAGCCAGCGTTGAAGGTAAGATGCGAATATCATGCGAATGAGTTGACCAGCAACACACGCACGCAGCAGCTCTCCTCTCTTCCCTCTCTCAAAGCAACAAGAAGACACTCTCACCACTCTAACTAGTCAGAATAGGCGGGAAGAACTTCTTACCCGCTAGTAAACGAGAGACTCTCAAACGCAATGAAAAACCCCTGGTTTTGTGTTGGCACGTCGATTTTTGCAACGGCCCTGGCCCTATTGACCCTTGTGCCTGCTCTGGCTTATTCGCAACAAGACCAGAAGAACGATCCCAAAAACAAAGACCAGGCCAGTCCGCAACCTGCAATTCAGGCCGCTACTGTGATTTCATATGAAGGCCAGAAGGTTTCGTCCGTGCAACTGGGCGGCCAGCCGGAAGCCAATCGCAGGACTCTTCAGGACCTTATCGCGCAGCCGGTAAACGCACCGTACTCACAGGCCAAAGTTGATGCGACGGTGGAAGCCCTGAAAAAAGCCGGCAACTTTCAGGCGGTTGAAGTGCAGGTAACTCCCGCGCCGGAAGGCTTGCGGGTACTGTTTGTTCTTCAGCCTGCATATTACTTTGGCGTGTTTACGTTTTCCAAAGCGGAAAAAGTTTATTCCTACACGCGTCTGCTTCAGGCCGCAAATTATTCCAAGCAGGAACCCTACTCGCAGGAAAGCCTGGAAGAAGCAGAGTCCAACCTTCTGGATCTTTTTCATCGCTCCGGATACTTTCAGGCCACGGTTGAACCGAAGCTGCAAACCGACAAAGAGCATGGCGTGGTGAATGTGGTTTTCGATATCAACCTGAAGCGGCATGCAAAGTTCGGCGACCTGACGTTGACCGGCATTCCCGGAGATGAATCCACGCGGCTGGCCAAGAGCCTGCATTCCATCCGGGCGCGCATCAAGGGCGCATACATTAAGCAGGGCAAGACCTACTCGGCGAAAAAAGTGCAATCCGCACAGACGTATCTGCAGCAACAGCTGGGTAAACAACACTTCCTGGCTGCGCAGGTCAAGCTGACCTCTACCCGGTATAACCCGGAAACGAACCGTGCCGACCTCGCTTTCCAGATTACTGAAGGGCCGCAGATTGCCATTAAGATTGAAGGAGCGCACGTGTGGGGACGCACGCAGAAGAAGCTGATTCCCATGTACCAGGAAAACAGTGTGGATCCCGACTTGGTGGCCGAGGGTACGCAGAACCTGACTTCCTATTTCCAGTCAAAAGGCTACTTTGATGTGAAGGTGACCAGCCAGTTTCAGAAGCAGGCGAACGGCGTTTCCGTGGTGTACCAAATTAATGAAGGCAGGCGCGGCAAAGTCGGCTCCATTGACATAACTGGAAACCAGCATTTTCCTGACAAAGAGATCAAACCTTATCTTGCGGTTAAAAAAGGTTCGCGCATTACCTTTCTTTCGCGCGGCAAATACAGTGAGCAGCTTGTCCGGAAGACTGTGAAAAACATTGAAGGGCTTTATCGTGCCGCGGGTTATAGCGAGGTGAAGGTCACCCCCAGCGTGAAAAACAATGGAGGTGTGCTGCAGCTTTCGTTCGCCGTGGATGAAGGCGTCCGCGACATTGTTGAATCGTTGAAGGTGGAAGGCAACAAGCAATTACCGGAGTCCGCGCTGGCACCGGGCGGCCTGAAACTTGAAGCGGGTAAGCCATTTTCAGCACAATTGCTGGCTAAAGATCGCGACCAGATCATGGCCACTTATCTGGATCATGGCTATCTCACCATGACGTTCAAGGCCGCTGTGAAGCATGAGAAAAATAATCCCCACCTGGTGCAGGTGGTTTACAGCATTGATGAAGGACCGGAAGTAAAAACGACTGGTGTTTATCCAATAGGCGCGCCCACTACACGGCCTGAGATCATTGAGCGCAACGCCAATATCAAAGTTGGGCAGCCGCTCAGTGAAAGCTCCATGCTTCGCGGAGAAAGCCAACTTTACACCATGGGCGTGTTTGACTGGGCCAGCGTGGATACACGTCGGCCAGTCAATGATGAGCCGAACGCGGTGGTTCTGGTGAAGCTGCATGAATCTAAAAAGAACAGCATCACGTATGGATTTGGATTTGAAGTTATCAACCGTGGGGGAAGCATTCCCAGCGGCACCGTGGCGTTGCCGGG
The DNA here is from genome assembly GCA_035653315.1 of Candidatus Angelobacter sp. Taxonomy (GTDB): domain Bacteria; phylum Acidobacteriota; class Terriglobia; order Terriglobales; family Acidobacteriaceae; genus Angelobacter. The sequence continues at coordinate 1,428 of DASRCD010000656.1, read as the reverse complement.
CCTGCCGCCGGTCGGCTTGCCGACGCAATTCTCCACCAGCCAGCAGACCTTCTGGGGGCCTGAAGGCTCATTTGAATACACGCGGCGGAATTTTCGCGGACGCGCTGAGACCCTGAATTTTGCCACATTTGCAGGACGGCTTGACCAGCGCGCTTCCGCAAGCTGGGCCAATCCCACATTCTGGAACAGCGGTTGGAGTTCAACATTAACCATTTCCGGCGAACGTACCAGTGAAAATCCTATCTTCACGGCGCGGCTTGGAGACGCGGGAATCCAGTTCCAGCGCTATCTCGACAAAAACCGGCAAAAGTCTGTGATCTTCCGCTATGACTTCCGCCGTACCAGCCTCTCCAATATCGTTATACCGGGGCTGGTGCTGCCGGAAGACCAGAACGTTCGTCTCTCATCTTTTTCCGCATCGTATATCCGCGACACGCGAGACAATCCGCTGGATGCCCACCACGGCATTTATGAGAGCACCGAGCTCACTATGAATCCCAGCGCTCTGGGGTCGAACACAAACTTTGGGCGCTTCCTGGGACAGGTGGCTTACTACAAACCGCTCTCCGGCAATTCGCTGATATGGGCCAACAGCTTGCGTCTGGGACTGGAGCATGCTTTTGGCGGCGCGCATATTCCTATTAGTGAAACGTTTTTCTCCGGCGGCGGCAGTACATTGCGCGGCTTTTCATTGAATGGCGCAGGGCCGCAACGCATTGTTCCGGTATGTCCTGCAAGCAATCCCGGCTGCGCGGACACAATCAGCGTGCCTGTGGGCGGCCCGCAGCTTGTCATCCTGAACAGCGAATTGCGCTTCCCTCTTGGTGTGCAGATGCCAATTGTGGGCGGGCCTCTGGGCGGCGCGGTCTTTTATGACGGCGGCAATATTTATTCCAATGTGCGAATCAGCAATCTGATTACAGATTTCAGCAACACGTTCGGCGCCGGACTGCGTTATAGCACGCCCATCGGTCCGGTGCGCATCGACATTGGACATCTGTTGAATGCTCCTCCGGGAGTGAAAGCAAACCAGTTATTTATTACTTTAGGCCAGGCATTCTGAAGTGGGGAAACCGTGAAGAAGTGGAAAAAAATTACTCTCTGGACTCTCGTGTCCTTGTTGGTGTTGGTTGTGGCGGCAGGCATTACGTTGATCCTGATGCTTGAGCATAGCCCTGGCTTTCGCAGGGACATTCTGGGAAAAGTTGAAAACAGCCTGCATGAATCCACCGGCGCGGAGCTCAGCGTACGCGATTTCAAGCTGAGTCTTTCCACGCTCAGCCTGGACCTTTATAACGTGGTAGTGCACGGCAGAGAAGCTGCTTCAGAGCAGCCGCTGTTACAGACAGACCATCTTCGCGTGGGCCTGACGATTGATTCCCTGCTGGGACGCAAATGGCATGTGCGGGAAATTATCATCGACCATCC
>DASRCD010000655.1:0-4862 GCA_035653315.1 Candidatus Angelobacter sp. | reverse complement strand
TCGCCACGTTGACCTAGATACCACGCTCCGCAACGAGCGGATTACCATGTTGCCGGCGCCGGGAAAGCACCGGTTCTGGCTTGGTGGCAGGCCTTTTGAGGTTTGGTTTTCCCGCACGGAGAACACGCGTGAAAGAACGGGCCGGCGTCTTGAAGCTTTTACCTTTCGGACGATCGGCAGGAACCGCGCCTGTTTGCAGCGCTTTGTGGATGATGTCGTGCAGTGCCATCTCAAGCGTCAGGGAGTGTACTCGTACCTGTATGTATATGACGACGGGTGGGATTGCATTTACAGCTACTCGGCGCGTCTGCTGGATTCGGTGGTTCTGGAACCAGGGGAAAAAGAGCACCTACTGCAGGACATCGCGCAATTTCGTGGATCGAAGCAGCGGTACGCGCGTCTTGGTGTTCCTTACCATCGCGGCTATTTATTTTACGGGCCGCCCGGTACTGGCAAGACTTCACTGGTGTCTGCTTTAGGAGCGCACTTTGGGCTCTCGATTTACACCATCAACCTGTCAGAGTTTAATGATCGGACTCTGATGAGCGCAGTTAATAACGTACCGCGGAACTCTATTCTGCTGTTTGAGGACATTGATTGCATGCAGAGCAGCCAGTCTCGGGATGAAAACAAAGCCGGGACTGTTAAAGACCCTAAGCAGAGTGCCTCTGCGCTGAGCGGAGTTACTCTCTCTGGTTTGCTGAATGTGCTGGATGGGTTCCTTGCTCCTTCTGGTGTTTTGTTTGTGATGACAACCAACCACGTGGAGAAGATGGACCCGGCCCTGCTGCGTCCGGGAAGAATTGACTACAAGCTTTATCTGGGTAAGGCGAGCGATCGCCAGAAGGTGGAGCTGTACCGCAGGTTCTTTCCTGATGCGACAGAGAGCGAAGCACAGGAGTTTGTTGAAGCTTCGCGGCCGGCGGAAACCATGGCTGAATTTCAGGGCATGCTGCTTGCCCTGGAACAAGCGGAAGAAAAGCAAGATACAGATCAGGTGATTGCTGTCGCCTGATCTGTATGCCGGAACTTGCCGGTGGGGAAGACATGGGTTACTTCGCCTTAGGAGCGGGAGGTCGTGGGTTCGAATCCCACCGCTGGATGAATGTGCCAGCGTAGCTCAGTGGATAGAGCGCCTACGTACCCTGTCATTGGTTCCCCGCATAGCTCATCGTAGAGACGCAGTATGTGCGTCTCTGCTTAGCAATATTGCGCTTGGAAAACCATTCTATGGACTTACGAAAAGTATATGGCGGTACCGCAATTGGGCAGGCTTCACGCTGTGATTCTTGTGTTTATGCACGCATTATTCGGGGCTATGCGCAGAGCGAGAAGATCACGATTTGTGATCGCATCTTTGAGTCAATACGCATCCCGTTTCCAGTGAGCGAATGCACTGACTACGCAGATAAACGCCTGCCATGCATTGAAGACCTGGAACAGATTGCGTGGGACCTGAAAAGCAAAAGCGCCGGCAGACGGGCTGGCTTTCATGCGCCGGATATTTTCGTCGGCTCGCAAGATGAGAGCGGAGAAGAATTGGGACCTGCGGTAGAGCCGGATGAGGTTCCTGCTGCCGCCAAAACAAAATAATTACGTTGCGTCCTTCATGCCCATCGCGTGAAGCGATGCGGCACAGCAAGGCAAGAAGGAGGGACAACATGGCACGCTTGAACGTACTGAACCTGAGCGGAATTCCCGGGACAAAGGCAATAGCAAATACCACGCATGAAGGCGCTCCGGCAAAGACCATTACTGCTGAGCAGGAACTGCGGCGCTCCGTGCTCGCCTGCATGCTATGGGAAGACCAGTTCTATGAGGACGGTGTGGCAATTGCCGGGCGTATCCGTGAGCTGGTGCCCAGGGTCGCCGCGGAAAAAGTTGCTGCGCTGGCTGTGGACGCGCGTGAAAAGATGAAGCTGCGCCACGCTCCGCTTTTGCTGGTGCGAGAAATGGCTCGCTTGATTACGCATCGCCGGCTTGTGGCGGATACGCTGCTGCGCATCATCCAGCGGGCAGACGAGCTTTCTGAGTTCGTGGCGCTCTACTGGGGTGAGAACAAGCAGCCGCTTTCCGCGCAGGTAAAGAAGGGATTGGCTGCGGCATTCACCAAGTTTGACGAGTACGCGTTGGCCAAGTATGACCGCGCATCTCCCGTCAGGCTCCGTGACGTGCTCTTTCTCTGCCACGCCAGGCCAATGGATGCTGCGCAGGCTGAGCTGTGGAAGCGTCTCGTCGCGGGTGAACTGGCAACCCCGGATACCTGGGAGGTCGCTCTCTCTTCCGGTGCTGACAAGCGTGAGGCATGGGAGCGGTTGCTGGCAGAAAACAAGCTGGGGGCTCTGGCCCTGCTGCGTAACCTGCGCAATATGAAGGAAGCCGGCGTGGATGAGCAGTTGGTCCGCACTGGCCTGTACCGCATGAAGACTGAGCGTGTGCTGCCGTTCCGCTTCATCGCTGCTGCGCGTTACGCGCCACAGTGGGAGCCGGAACTGGAGAAAGCGATGTTCCGCTGTCTTGAAGGCCAGACTCGTCTGCCGGGTAAGACCGTTTTGCTGGTAGACGTTTCCGGCTCCATGGATGCGCCGCTGTCTCGCCGTGCGGAGATGCGCCGCAATGACGCGGCTTACGGGCTGGCGATATTGCTGCGTGAAATCGCGGAGCAGGTAAGTATTTATACCTTCTCTGACAAGCTGGTGCGTGTTCCGGGCCGCCGTGGCTTTGCCCTGCGAGATGCCTTGAACGCCAGCCAGCCGCACAGGGGAACTTATCTGGGCCGCTCATTGGGCGAACTGGATGAGAAGTATGACCGCTTGATCGTAATTACTGACGAGCAGTCACACGACTCTGTTTCCAACCCGCAGGCGCGTGGTTACGTGATTAACGTAGCCAGCTTTAAGAACGGCGTGGGTTACGGCAAGTGGGTGCACATTGATGGCTGGAGTGATTCGGTGATCGAGTACATCCGCGCGGCAGAACCAGCGCTGGAATAAATGTAGTCGGATAAAATTATGGGCGATTCCTGAATCAGGATCGCCCATTTTTTAGAACTCATTGCAAAAATGATTACTTAGCCGCTGATAAGCCAGAAACTTGCAGCATCAGTTGCGTGCCGCTTTCCAGCTTAATGTTGTTGCTTCCAGAGCTCAGGAGTGAACCTTGCGCATTGCCGTTTGCGGCTGTGTTTAACGCTATGCCAGGCATTCCTACCACGCCTTTGCTGGTGCTGTTCAGCGCTCCCGCCTGTGCGGAGCCGTTGTTATTGATTCTGCCATTTACGGTGCCTGCCGCTGAATTGGCCGTTGAGCCAGGAACATTTGCGCCGTTTGAGCCCATTGGCGAGGGCGCAGAGCTGGCGCCACCACCCATAGGGGCCATGCTGCCGCTTCCACTGCGTCCGCCACCCATGGCATTCCCACCGCTGCCCATTCCAGATCCCAGGCTATTGTTTTCATCCCCGGGAGCTGTAAGCGCGCCTTGCACGGGCGGAGCTATTGCCTGAATGATTCCATTGAATGCAACTTGCTGGCCGCCTTTGGCAATTGCTTTATCAAACACAATCCCCAGTTTTGCTTCTGCACTATCTTTGCTTTTAGCCTGGGCTTCCGTCACATGGCCCACCAGCTTTGCTCCATGCGGCAAAATGGTTTTTCCATCGGCTGACTTCACATCTGCCAATAATTTGGCGGAAACTTCATCCCCGGATTTCGCCTTCTTGCTGTCGATGGACTTGCTGAGTTCAGCCGGAAACACCATTCCAGCGCCAAGGTCTGCGCTGCCCTGTCCTGAAGCCGCTGGAGCGTTGGCGGATGCGGAAGTCTGGGCTGTCATGCTCACTACACCGGCACACATCAGGCCGGAGACGAAAATGCTGATCCAAAATCTCTTCATAGGTATGCGTCCTTCTGTTATTCATTTTGCGCTATTCAATTTGAACGCTGGAAATCACGCCAGTGAGCTTACACCACGTTTTAAAAGATGCAATCCTGCCTTAAAACGTCTACTCTGGAATATAACCACATGAATATTCATGGGTTTACAATATATAGACTTTTTTACACGGTTTCACATCTAACCAGTGTTGCTGCTGCCCAGAGTGTCTGAACGTATTCTGGACTGGTGGTAATCTCTCTAGAAGGAGAAGGATTTTGAGCGTACAGGAAAAAGTCCTGATCGTGGAAGACGAAGAGAATGAACGGTCAGGGCTGGCTGAGCTTGTCTCTGCATGGGGCTATCGGACTGAAACGGCAAAAGACGGACTGGAAGGCCTGGAAAAAGTGGCCACCTGGTCGCCTGGCATTGTCGTCACGGATTTCCGCATGCCGCGCATGGATGGCATGGAGCTGTTGCAGCGCCTTGCCGAGCAGCCTCAGCCCATTGCTGTGGTCCTGCTGACCGCGCAAGGCAGCATTGATGTTGCCGTGGATGCGATGAAAGCCGGAGCTTATGATTTCATCCAGAAGCCCGTTGATCCTTCGCGCTTGAAGCAAATCCTGCAAAATGCATCGCGCCAACGCGGCACCTCACTGGAACTGGAAGCCACCAAGCGCAAGCTGCGCGATACAGGTTTATTCGGCCAGATGGTGGGCTCCTCCAGGCCGATGCAGGAAATCTTTCACCTCATAGAAATGGTGGCGCCCAGCACAGCCTCTGTGCTGATCACCGGTGAAAGCGGGACGGGAAAAGAAATGGTGGCGCGCACCATTCATGACATGAGTCCGCGCAAGAACAAGCCCTTTGTTGCCATCAACTGCTCTGCCATTCCGGAAACGCTGATTGAAAGTGAAATTTTTGGCCATGAAAAAGGCGCTTTCACCGGGGCCATGGAACGCCGCGCCGGCTGCTTTGAACTGGCGGAAGAA
>DASRCD010000654.1:0-21316 GCA_035653315.1 Candidatus Angelobacter sp. | reverse complement strand
CAACTTAGAACCATCAAAGAGAGTGGACGGATCAGGATGATCTGTCCATACGATTTCTGCTGCTGGTTGAGGATTGCCTCTGGACGGAAGAGAGATAAAGGCCTAGCGCCGCCATTGTGATTTCTCTCCGAACTGTTGCTGGGCAGCGTCATCTTCTTTCCAATTCATTCGCCCTAAGCGATAACCCAATACTAAATGCTAGGGCTGTGGAATTGATAAAGAAAATTTAAGAAAATCCAGAGTTGTTTCATAACGGGAAAGATGAACTTTGAATTGTTAGTTGATGACTATAAAAGGCTTTTAAAAGTGAAGCCCTCCTGTGTGGAAACACAGGAGGGCTGGATTCAGTGAGAAATTAGAGGTAGCGTTCGCGAGAAATTTCTGGTTGAACTGCTGGAATAGGCTGAGTGCTTTCTTCCGGCAAATCAGGCAATGGTTGTTCAAGCGCATGCTTTAACACCTGGTCCATGTTTTCCACCAAGTGAATTTTCATCTGTCCGCGAATGTTTTCCGGCACCTCAGGAAGGTCTTTCTCATTTTCCTTCGGAATAATGGCTTCTTTAATGCCGGCGCGCAGGGCAGCAAGAAGTTTTTCCTTAAGGCCGCCAATGGGCAACACCTTGCCGCGAAGAGTGATTTCACCCGTCATAGCAATGTCACGGCGCACCGGGATCTTGCTCAGCGCACTGGAAATTGCGGTAGCCATGGTGATGCCCGCAGAAGGACCATCTTTGGGGATCGCCCCTTCCGGCACATGGATGTGAATGTCCACATTGCGGTAAAAGTCTTTGGGAACCCCAAGCCTTGCGGCGCGTGAGCGGACATAAGACATTGCGGCGTGGGCCGATTCCTGCATCACGTCGCCGAGCTGGCCCGTGATGGTGAGCTTGCCTTTACCATCCACAATTGCGACTTCGGTGCTCAAAATTGAGCCACCGACTTCTGTCCAAGCCAGGCCGGTAACCAGGCCAACTTCGCTCTTTTCATTGGCCAGCGTGTCACGGAACTTGGTGACGCCCAGGAACTCTGAAACGTTTTCCGATTTTAACGTGATGGTATAGCTTTCGCCCTCTTTCACCACTTTGCGGGCGACCTTGCGGCAGATATTGCCAACTTCGCGCTCCAGATTGCGAACACCAGCCTCACGCGTGTAAGAGCGGATGATCTCACGCAGGGAATCGTCAGTAAATGTAAGCTGCTTTTCCGTCAGGCCGGTTGCCTCACGCTGCTTGCGTACCAGGAACTGCTTGGCGATCTCAACTTTTTCCAGCTCTGTGTAACCGTGCAGCCGCAGGACCTCCATGCGGTCTTGCAGGGCCGCAGGGATGCTGTGGAGCACATTGGCTGTAGCGACGAAGAAAACCTGCGAAAGGTCATATTCCACGTCAAGATAGTGGTCCTGGAACATCCAGTTCTGCTCAGGATCAAGCACTTCCAGCAGCGCGGCAGATGGATCTCCCCGGAAGTCGGAAGCCATTTTGTCGATTTCATCCAGCATAAAGACCGGGTTCTTGGTTCCGGCTTTCTTCATCATCTGAATGATCTGCCCAGGCAGGGCGCCGATATAAGTCCTGCGATGCCCGCGAATCTCAGCTTCATCCCGAACGCCGCCCAGCGACATACGAACAAATTTGCGGCCCGTGGCTTTCGCAATCGACATGCCCAGTGAAGTCTTGCCTACGCCCGGAGGTCCGACAAAGCAGAGAATTGATCCCTTGGGATTTTTGACCAACTGGCGCACTGCCAGAAATTCCAGAATGCGCTCTTTGATCTTCTCCAACCCATAGTGGTCCTGGTTGAGGATCTTTTCCGCATGCTCAATATTGCGGATCTCTTTGGATTTCTTCTTCCATGGCACGGCCAGCAGCCAATCCAGGTAGTTGCGGGAAACTGTTGACTCGGCCGACATTGGCGGCATGGCCTCCAGCTTCTTTAACTCCTGTGTGGCTTTCTCATGTACCGGCTTGGGCATGCCAGCGGTATCGATCTTCTTTTTCAGCTCGTCAAATTCGCTTTTTTCACCGCGGCCAAGCTCTTTCTGGATCGCCTTAATCTTCTCGTTAAGGTAATACTCTTTCTGGGCGCGCTCCATCTGGCGCTTTACGCGCGTCTGGATGGTGCGGTCCATGTTCAATTTTTCAATTTCAATGTCCAGCACGTCGGCAATGCGGTTCAGCCGCTCCGCCGGATCAAAGATTTCCAGCAGCTCCTGTTTTTCCTCAATTGAAAGCTGCAGGTTCTGGGCAATCGTATCGCTCAGCTTTGCCGGATCATTCATGCCGGTGATCATCACCGGCTCCAAGTTCAGCGACTGGCAGAGCTTTACGTACTGGTCAAACAGCGTATGGACCCGCTGCATGGCGGATTCCAGAGCCTTATTCGGCTCAGTGGGATACTTGACAGTGCGGACTTCCGCCTCAAAATAGCCCTCATTATTCGTGAGCTTGAGAACCTTGCCGCGCTCCACGCCTTCCACCAGCACACGGATATTGCCATCCGGCAGCTTCAGGTTCTGGACGATATTGGCAATCGTGCCAACCTGGTAAATCTCGTGCGGCTTGGGCTCATCGATGCTGGCATCATGCTGCGTGGCCAGGAATATCTTGCGATCAGAGGCCAGCGCTTCTTCCAGTGCGCGTACACTCGATTCACGGCCAACGATAAAAGGGGTCATCATGTAAGGAAAGATGACCACATCTCGTATGGGCATCATCGGGAGCTTGCGAGTTTCAAATTTTTCCTTGATCTGGGTCACTGATTCGCCTTCTTTATCCTAGCTTTACTTAGGTGTGTTTCCGTTCATCTTGCTATAACAAGATTATCACGCATGGCAAGAGCATGGGGCGAGAGTATTAATGTGTGTTTTCTAGTCCCGCTTGTAATTCAACAACTTAGAAGAAAAGACACTCTCGCGGCTGCTGGGCAAGTTATGAATGGGCTGATGATGGGCTACTCAATACGTAGTCCTTTTCCTTTACCTTTCGCGTTCTGCGTATGTAAGCCACCACTGAGCCAGGCCAGATGATCGGGTTTTCACCCGTGGCGGCATCCTGGTACCAGCTTCGGCAGCCGCCTGATTGCCATACCGTCCCAGTAAGGCGTTCTCGCAGCTCCTGGACAAAGCTGTTCTGCGTTTCTGCTTTCACTTCCATGGCAGCAGCTTTGCGGCGGCGCATGAGCTCTAAGCTCTTCATAACGTAACCAATCTGGGCTTCACTCATCAGCACCACGGAGTTGTGTCCCAGGCCAGTGTTCGGCCCCAGCAGGATAAAGAAATTAGGAAAGCCGCTGACGGTTAGTCCCAGATAAGCGCTGATCCGCTCCTTCCATGCCTGATGAATTTCTAAGCCATTGCGTCCGGCAATTTGCGTATCATGCAGCGGTTCAGTGACACGAAAACCAGTGCCATAAATCAGGACGTCAACTGGGTGCTCCACTCCGTCCTGCGTGACAATGCTGTGCTCACGTACTTCTCTGATACCCGCAGTAATGAACTCAACATTTGGGCGTTGAATGGCTGGATAAAAATCATTCGAGATCAGCACGCGCTTGCAGCCAAGTTCGTAACTTGGGGTAAGTTTGGCGCGCAGAGCGGCATCAGGGACTTGGGCCTTCAAATGGTCCAGCGCCATTTGCTGGCCGCGTTTACGCATCACGCGCACTTTACCCAAAAATCCCCAGACGCGGATTTCATATAGCCAGAACAGTGCGGTACGGAAAAACCAGGTAAGAGCAGGGAAGCGCCGGAAACGTTTTTGCCATCGCTCTGCAATTGGAAAATCAACTTTTGGCAGGATCCATGGCGGGGTGCGCTGGAAGAGGTAAAGCTTTCCCACTTTCGGCGCAATCTCCGGCACAAACTGGATGGCGCTCGCCCCCGTGCCGATCACCGCCACTCGTTTGCCTTCAAGAGAGACGCTTGAATCCCACGCCGTGGAATGAAACGTCGTTCCTTGAAAATTCTCCAACCCGGGAATGTCAGGGTATTTAGGAACGTGCAAGCCGCCGATAGCTGAAATCAGCACGCGCGTGCGCACTGTACCTTGTGATGTCTGCACGATCCAAAGTGAAGCTCTATCATCCCATGCCGCTGAGTTCATGCGCGTCTTCAGGCGGATGTAAGGAGCAAGGCGGAATTTCCCAACACACGATTTTAAATAGCGCTGAATTTCATCGCGGCCGGAGTACATGCGGCTCCAGTCCGGGTTGCGATCAAATGAAAATGAGTAAAGATGGGATGGGATATCGCAGGCGCAGCCGGGGTACCGGTTTGCATACCATGTGCCGCCAATATCATCCGCTTTTTCCAGCACAAGAAAAGATTGGTTGCCGGATTCCAGGAGTTTGATCGCCATGCCCAAGCCGGAAAAGCCCGCGCCAATAATCAGGACTTCCAGCGTCTCCGCAGGAAGCGTGCCGGAAGAAGAACCAGCAGTCGAAGATTGCTCCAGAGTTGGCAAGGGAAAGGCTATAGCTTGCCATGCCAGAGGAGCGCACGCAAGGAGAGTCGCTCAATTTGCGAATTTGACGTAATGCCAAAGGCAATAAAAACGGCGAGACTTGGGAAGTCCCGCCGATGAGAAATTTGCAATTACAACGAACGCAGGAAATTAATAAGGTCCTGCTGCTGTTGTTGCGTAAGCGCATTAAAAGCCGCTACAACCTGGTTTGCCTCGGAGCAAGTCTGTCCCGGTGAGCAAGGGCTGGCGTGGAGTTCAATAGCACTTACAAGATTATTGGCCTGTCCGTTATGCAGGAAGAAAATCCGCTGGCCCACGCCCCACAGAGGCGCGGTGCGGAATTCGTCCGGTCCAGCTTGTCCCTGGCTTACGCCATCGGCAAGGCCGGCACCCATGTGATGCAGCGCGAAATCGGAGAATGGCTGGAACGCAACCTCGCTTAAAGGAGTCAGGTTGGATTTGGCCGTGTGCAGCACATCTGTGTGGCAGAGCACACATCCAATTCCGGTATTTGCAGTTCCACTGCTCACCGCTACGGTCCCAAACAGAGCTTTGCCTCTAAGCGCGGAAGCGCCCAGCGGCTGGCAGCTTGATTGGCTGGTAGCAAAGTCGCAAGGCACCGGCGCCGCGTTCAGCCGCATGAAGATGGTGAAATTTTCAATGAGTGAAGATACTTCGCTGGCGTCATCGCCGGCGTTGCCGCCTGTGGGAACAATCACGTGCGTGTTGTCTTCTGGCGTTGCGTTGTGGGCGCAGCCACCATTAGTGCGCTCATTGGTAAAAAGTTCGTTGGTAATGCCCAACTCCACATTGGAGGCTTCACCGGAAAACATCAGCATGGATTTGTTCTGCGCTTTCCAGCCAAACTTGGTGATGGTTCCATCATTGGCGCTGGTGTTAAACCTACCTGCAATGCCCAAAGCTGCTTTTGCGGCGTGCAATGCGGAAAGGTTTGCCGTCAAAATCTCATCGGACGCGTTCTCAACAAAACCTTCGCCGAACGTGGGGATTGGAATGCGAAGCGTGATATTTCCCTGCTGAAGCTGCGTGACGAAATCCGGTTGCTGCAGAGCGCATCCTGCGGGCGCATCAGTTCGTCCGGTAATCGTGAAGAGGTCATGAACGCCGCCATCGGGAGTGCCATCAGGATTGTGCAGAAAACGTGCTTCCACCACCGGCCCGCTCGAAGTCAGGAATGGAGGAATTGTATTGGTTGCGCCATCCAGAGTGGCAAGACCGAGTTGTGGGTTCGGTGTGGGACTGCTGCCGCCGATGACCGGCTGTGAGTGGCAGAGAAGGCAGCTGTTTCCATTGAAGGCAGGGCCGAGTCCGGCCAGTGGTTCTCCGGTGAGCGTGCCTTTCACTGAAACTGTCTCGGCAAATAAGCCGAGCGCGTCGCCCCAGAACCTGGCTTGCTCTACCGGAAGCCCAGGAATGGGATTGCCAGCGCCCGTGGGAGGCTGCGGGCCGGGACGCGGCCCCGGATCTATAGCAGCTGGAGTAACGCCACTTTGTGCGTGAGCTGTTGTGAGGCTGAGAGATGCAACGATTACCACAATCATGAAACAACAAACTGAAAATCGAACTACCAAGTTTTGTCTTGCGCCCGAAATCAAGGGAACTCTCATGCTTTTTCCTTTCATCATTTCTGCAGCGTGGAGGAGAGTGGTTGCAGAAGCTTTCTGCAAGTTATGCGTGTTGTGTATGACTGACTGCTCTTCGGAAGTGCAAAGACGAATTTCGCGCGCAGGAATTGTGAGCTGGATTTGTGAGTAGATGGTTACGATTAGAAAAAATTCTGGTATTTCAAAATGGAACGCGAAAGCGTTCCAGAATGGAACCGCTGCAAAGTTTTTTTACTTAGAACCTTATTCCGGCTTGGCGACGAATTGATAACCCAATCCCCGGACTGTGATCAGGTGTTGCGGCTTGGTAGGATCTTTTTCAATATAGCGGCGCAGGCGCACAATAAAGTTATCGATGGCGCGCGTATCTGTATCTTCTTTCAAATCCCAGACCTGCTCCAGAATCTCCTTGCGCGTCACAGGCCGGCCGCTATTGCGGATAAGATAGCGGAGCAGTTCTGTCTCCATAAGGGTTAGCTGGAATATCTGCTTGTCACTGTGCAATTGCAGCTTTTGAAAATCCACGGTTTTTCCGGCAAAGCTGAATTCATCGGCAAGAGGCGCAGCGGTTCCGTTCGCGGCTTGCAGCCAGTTTTTTCGGCGCAGCAATCCACCAATGCGCGCCAGCAGAATGTCAAGATTGAACGGCTTGGGTAGATAGTCGTCTGCGCCGGCCTCAAAGCCTTTGAGCACGTCTTCCGGGCGTCCGCGAGCCGTGAGCATGAGCACGGGAATGAAGTTTTGTTTTAGGCGGAGCTCCGTGGCGACGGTGAAACCATCCTTGCCGGGCAGCATCACATCCAGCATGACCAGGTCATACGACTCATTCTGATCAAGCAGCTTTTTGAGCGCATCCTCGCCGTTTGTGGTGATCTCAACGGAATAGCCTTCAGCCTCAAGGTTAAAGCGCAGGCCCTGGGCAATGTGGTGCTCATCTTCTACTACAAGAATGCGGCTCATACGTGATATACCCGCGGCAAGCGAAGAGTAAATGTGCTGCCACGGCCTTCGCCTTCGCTTTCGGCAAAGGCGTCGCCGCCATGGCGTTGTGCAATAGAACGGACAATGAAGAGTCCCAGGCCGGTGCCTTTTACCTGTTTGGTGGTATGGCTTTGTACGCGATAAAAACGTTTGAAGATACGCTTAAGCTCATTGCGCGGAATGCCTACGCCATTGTCACGGACGTGCAGCATTACTGTGTCAATGTTTGGCGTCTCTACATCCACCACAATAGCGGGCTGTGGGCCGGAGTATTTCACGGCATTTTCAATCAGGTTACCAACAGCCGTTCTCAACTCTTCTGGATTGCCCATGAGCGTAATTTGCCCGGCCGGCGCTGTGCCCAGGCGCAATGCATCAGCAGGCAGACCATGACGCAGGCGTGCTAATTCCAGACTTTCAAGAATGATGGCGCCAAAATCCACGTCTTGCCAGTTGCGGCGGGAACGCCGCTGGCGAATCTCTCCCGCGCGCAACACCTGCTCCACGGTACCGAGCAGGCGGTCTGTGTCGTCGAGCATCAAGCGGTAGAAATCGCGGCGCTGATCATCCGTCAACGTGCGCCGCTCTAGCGTTTGCAGGTAAAGGCGGATGGAAGTAATCGGGGTTTTAATCTCGTGCGTGACGGCGTTGAGAAAGCTATCCTGCTGCTCATTTCTGCGGATTTCACGCACAAGAAAAATTGTATAAACCACCAGGCCTGCAATGATTAGCCCGAAGAAAACAACCCCCAGCACCAGCGTGACCACGTTGGGCCAACTGTTCACAATCCAACTGATATTCAGATAAATTGCCAGCGCTACCAGGCAGGAGCCCAGTGTGATGAAGAACGAAATGGTTTTCGCCCGGCTGGTGATTCTCATGGTACTGAAGAATTGTAAAAGATTGGCCGGTACATTCAGCAACCATGATGCGTCCACGCAGATGAGTAGAGCATTTTCAGACAAAGAAAAGGGCGGCACATTGGCGTGCCGCCCTTTGCAATCAGGACTTGTAGTGTTTAGTCGTCGCCGGAGGCAGTGGCTGAAAATGTTTCCAGCGGAACCTTGGCCGGCTTGATCTTAACGGCTTCCTTCAGTTTGGGTGCTTTCACGTCCCATACCAGGCCAAGCGCGCGCAGAGCGCAAATGCCATACCAATTAAGATCGACTTCATACCAGGCCAAACCATGACGCGCGGCCTGCGGATGAGCATGGTGGTTGTTATGCCAGCCTTCGCCAAACGTCAGGATGGCAACCCAGAAGCTATTTTTTGAACTATCGCCAGTAATGAACCTTTGTGAGCCCCACATATGTGTGGCGGAATTCACAAGCCAGGTAGCATGCAATCCAAGCACGGTACGAAGGAAGATGCCCCACATCACCATGGACCAGCCGCCCACGGCCAGCAGAATAGCGCCGAGCAGCGTGATGGGAACCCAATGCCACTTGCTGATAAAGGTATGGAATTTATCTTTGCGAAGATCTGGAACGTAAGGCAGCAGTGCGGAGGCGTGATTGTGCAGCGTGCGGCCAGTGATAATCCAGCCCATGTGCGACCAGAAACCGCCATCATGCGGGGAATGCGGATCGCCTTCCACGTCAGTATTCTGGTGATGCACGCGATGTGTGGCTACCCAGAAAAACGGGCCGCCTTCCAGGGCCAGCGTGGCGCAGATGGTCAGGAAATACTCCATCCATTTATAAGTCTTAAACCCGCGATGCGTAAGCAGCCGGTGATAAGCCATGCCAATGCCTAGGCTTCCAGAAACCCACCACAGGAACAGGGCCACAAAAAGGTTTTTCCACGAAAACATGAACAGCGCAGCAATGGCGCCAATATGGAATGCCACCATAAAAAAGGTGGTAAGTTTGCTGATAGGCTCTTTAAAAGTCCGGTCGTTTTTTATTGCCACGGTAGCGTTTCTCCGTTGGGGTGAATTCCGCGCTTTACTGAATTCAGCCTAACAGGCAAGCGTGCAGCGAATTGTAATAGTTGTGTAATTGCGTACGCAGAGGGGCAATGCCGAATGAGCAGCATTGGTTACTAAGTTTTAAACTTAGATGAGGATTACAGAAAACTCTCGGCGTTATGCAAGTTCCTGTTTCAGAAATGCTTTAAAGTCAGCCGCCAATTTTGTTGATTGTGCCTGCCATGCGCACGTCGCGCTGCGTTATACCACCTGAATCGTGGGAAACCAGCGCCATAGTCACCGTGTTATACCGAATATCAATATCTGGATGATGATTGGCCTGTTCCGCTGCGTCGGCAACTTTATTAACAAATTGCATTGCTGCTTTGAAGTCCGGGAACCGGAATACCCGTTGAATGGCGGTCCCGTTCCGCTGCCACCCATCTAATGAGCCAAGCGCCTGCTGAATTTCTGCATCTGTGAGCACAGCCATAGATCCAAGCCTTTCTTGTATCGCAGTGCATTTTAATTGGTTCACAAGCGAATTGCACAGCACTGCTTAAAGCTCAGGTTTAAAGTCCAAGATGAGACGCTAATCAGGAAGGGAATTACTGCCGGCTGGGCGTGGATGCGAAAGCACCAGCAGGCTTAATGGGATAGGTAAAGCGGTAAATCTGCGAATTGATTTCCTTGCGCAAATCCTCCCAGATTGTGTCCGGCATTTCCATGAAAACGCGGACTACATCAGGATCAAACTGCCTGCCGGAAAAGCGCGCCACTTCTTCGCGGGCCACCTGGATGGATTGTGCCGCGCGATAGGGACGGTCTGAAGTAATTGCGTCCAGTGTATCGGCCACGGAGAAGATCCTTGCCCCCAATGGAATGTCTTGGCCGCTCAGACCACGGGGATAGCCGGTGCCGTCAAAGCGCTCCTGGTGAGCATAGACAATCTCAGAAGCTTCAGAGAGAAACGGAATTTTCTTCAGCATCTGGTAGCCACGGAAGCAATGCTCGCGCATGATTTCGGTTTCCGCTTCCGTAAGTGCTCCGGGCTTGCGTAAAATTGCGTCTGGAATGGCCATTTTGCCGATATCGTGCAGGAAAGCGCCGCGAGCTATGATACGGATTCTCTCGCCGGAAAGCCCCATGGCGCGGGCAATGGCAATGGTGAACGCTGTTACTCGTTTGGAATGGCCTTCAGTTTCGGCATCTTTCAAGTCTAGCGCGTCCCCAAGGGCTTCCAGCGTAATGTCATACGAGCGTTCCAGGTCAGTCATGGCCTGGCGGAGTTGTTCTGTGCGGGCTGCCACAAGCGATTCCAGGTTGGACTGGTAAGCCCTGTTCTCAAGCTTCAGCCGGCGATGTTCCAATGCACGGCGAACCATGGCTAAAAGCTGTTCACGTTCAAAAGGTTTAAGCAGATAATCGTAAGCACCGTTGCGGATGGCAGCGAGGGCAACAGAAATATCATGGACCGCAGTGACCATAATCACCGGCATGTCCGGGTATTTTTCCTTGGAACGCTCTAAGAGTGCGATGCCATCGAGCTCAGCCATCATCAGATCAGACAACATCAGCTCAAATTCGCCGGTAGAGTTGAGCACGGCAAGAGCTTCCATACCGGAAGACGCCTGCCGGGTCTTGTATCCCGCAGCGTTCAGCATGGAAGAGATGATTTCCCGGATCGGCTCCTCATCATCGACAACTAAGATACGTTCTGTGGCCATTCGGAAATTTTGCCTTTGGGGGAGCTTTAATGTAACCCAGAGCTCCCGGAAATACAACGTTTAATCCATAAAAAATCGCTTGAAAAGCGAAAATCCGTGATATACAGAAGTACCCTACTACGCTTAAGAAAATCCTTTGAATTGCACCATGGACCTGACTTTACAATCAGCCTTTTTGGCGGAAATGTCGACCCTGTTGATTTTATTGGCTGGGGCAATTCTGTTATACAGCAGTTTCCGCGAGAAATATCTGGTGCCATGGATCGGCGGCTGGACGGTTTTTTCGCTTTCTAAGATTTTTCTTGCCATTGGTGGAGCACACACACACGCAAATCTCTGGATGGCATTAGCGTATGCCACCTACGTGATCGCCATTGGTTTGTTTGTCACGGCAGTCTTTTTTTATGTCGCCCAGGCAAAGCTTTTGTGGCCCACAGTTCCTGTGCTGGCCGTGGCACTCGCGCTGGAAGTAGCGTACTGGGGCTGGACCCCATATCCCGTCCTGCATACGATTGCGCTTTCACTTTGCTGGCTGGCGCGCATTCTGGCTTCAGTGCAGCTTGTGCGTTTTGCCTGGGGCAGGCGCAATGTTGGCCGCTGGCTTTTAGCCATGATGCTGCTGGTGATCCATCTTGATCTGGTTTCCAGTTCGCGCACCATAATTGGGCACGACATTTTGATTGACCTGCTTCTCGGCATCAGCATGATGACGATTGTGCTGGATGATTCGCGCATCCAGATCCAGCGCCTTGATGCCCTGAACACCATCACTCACCAGATATCCGAGTCGCGGGATTTTGCGCCAACCATGGAAGTGGTTCTGGAAGAGCTTAGAACCATTACGCGGGCCAAGGCGGCGTGGTTTCGCTTGCTGGAAGGTGACAAACTGGTGCTTACCGCTCATCGCGGGTTGTCACAAGACTTTATTGACAACGTCAGCACAATTGAAACCACAAAGAGCGTGAGCGGCTTTGCCCTGCGTGAAAGCCAGGTGTATGTTGTGCGCGCCGCGGAATCTCAACCGGAAGTGCGCAAAGCCCTTAAAGGGGAAGGGATCCATCATTTATTGCTGGTGCCGGTGGAAGGCAAAAGTTCCAGCGTGGGCATGTTCATCCTGGGACTGGCACATTTTCGCGCATATGCGGGGCGGGAAAAGAAATTCCTGAAGGCTGCTGCCAAGCAGCTTGGGCTCGCCACGGAAAACCGGCAACTTGTGCAACAGGTTATACAGTCGCGCAATGAATGGGCCAGCACATTCAACTCAATTCCGGATTGCATCCTGGTGCACGATCTTGAATACCGAATTATGCGCGCCAATGCTGCTTTGCTGGGCCGGCTGCAAAAGACACGCGATGAAGTGATTCACCACCCCTGTGAAGAAGTCCTGCCCGGCGCAGTAATGAATTGGAAAGGGTGCCCCTATTGCGCTCACGCTGACTGCGGCGGTGAAGAAGATCCATGCTTTGGCGGATATTCCGTAGTTTCCACTTCGCCTTACACCAGTGACGGCCAGACCCGGGTCGGCACCGTTCACGTGATCAAGGACATTACTGAATCCAAGGCTGCGGAAGAGCGCTTTACCTCACTTTTTAACCACATGCATGAAGGCGTCTTTGTTTCTACGCCGGAAGGAAAAATTCTGGACTGCAATGAAGCCTTTGTGCGCATGCTGGGGTATTCCACGAAAGAAGAGATCCTCAAGCTGAATGTGGGGGAGTCGCTTTATGTGGATATGGAAGACCGCAAAAAGTTTCTGGAAGAAATTGCACGCCAGGGGTACGTAAGGAATTTTGAGATTCTGCTGTGCCGTAAAGATGGGCAGAAAATTCATGTGATTGAAAGCAGCTTTGCCACGCGCTCTCCCAGCGGCCACATTGAGCGCTATCAGGGCGTGGTTCTTGACGTGACCGAGATGAAGCGGGCGGAAGAAGAGATTCGCCGCCGTAATCGTGAACTGTATGTCCTGAACAATATCGCGGTCGCATTTACCCAGTCTTTCAATCTGGAAGAAATTCTTCAGCTCATCATGCTGCAGATGGTTGAGCTGTTTGCCACGGATACGGCATCGGTTTATCTCTTTGATGAAGAGACCAGCACGCTTTCCAGAAAAGCTTCTTATGGGCATCGCAGTTCGTGGGCCGTTGAAAGTGAAAGCGTTATCATGCCGCCGGACTTTATTGCTTCCCTCAAGGCCACCCACCCTGAAATTATTGACCAGGAGCATGTTTCCCGCCTGCCGGATGTATTGCGCCGGGCGATAGAGCTGGAAGGATTGCACTCATGGCTTTGGGTGATTTTATGGCGCAAGGAAAAAATCCTCGGTGTCCTGGCCACAAGCTGCCGCTCTGTCCGCGAATTTACCCGGTCTGAGCAGGGTGTAATGATTGCCGTTGGGCGGCAACTCGCCACCACGATTGAAAAAATCCAGCTTTATAACGAAACCAGAAAAGCCTATGAAGACCTGCGCCGGACGCAGGAACAACTGCTGCAAAGCGAGAAGATGTCCGCCGTAGGCCAGCTTATTTCCGGTGTCGCGCATGAATTAAACAACCCATTGACCGCGATTCTTGGCTACACACAATTACTGGAGAGTGAAAAACTCGATCAGCGGGTGGAGGAGTTTGTATTGAAATTGCGGAAGCAGGCGCAACGCACGCAACGCATTGTGCAGAACCTGCTCTCCTTTGCTCGCCAGCATAAACCCAGCCGCGTGCACGTGGACCTGCGAAGCATTCTGGAAGACACCATTGCTCTGCGTGACTACGACCTGAAGGTCAATAACATTACGGTGGAGTACAAGTTTGAGCCGGTTCTGCCGTCAGTGATTGCGGACCCACATCAGCTGGAGCAGGTCTTTCTTAACATCATCAACAATGCTGCCGATGCCATGCTTGATGGTGGTCGCGGCGGACGGCTGCAGATTGAAATTTCAACCGAAGATGGCAGTGCTGTAACTTCGTTTCACGATTCCGGGCCGGGCATTTTCGATCCTAAACACGTGTTTGATCCTTTCTACACCACCAAAGGCGTGGGCAAGGGCACTGGGCTGGGATTGAGTATCTGTTATGGAATTGTGAAAGAGCATGGTGGGGAAATTTCCGCGCGCAACCATCCCGAAGGTGGTGCAGTGCTGGAAGTACGGTTGCCCGTGGCAATAGGTGAGAAGCCCGTTACTGAAGGCGAACGCATTGTGGCGCGGCGCGAATCCCGCCTTGAAGGGACCATTCTTCTGGTAGACGATGAAGAACCTGTGCTGGATTTTGAGCGTGAAGTCCTGACCGCTGCCGGGGTGCAGGTGACCGCCGTTCTTTCAGGCGCGGAGGCTATTGAAGCACTCAAGGAAGATGATTTTGACGTGGTCTTTCTGGACAGCAAGATTCCCGGCGAATGGTCAAGCGAAGATGTTTTTCACTGGATTGAACAGAACCGCATGGAACTTGTGCCAAGGACGGTGCTGGTGCTTTCCAACGTCTCCGATCCCAGTGTTCGCGCTTTTGTGGATGCAACAAAAATTTTCTGTCTCGTCAAACCTTTTGAGATTGCCGACCTGCTTGCCACAACGCGCCGCATTTTGCGCCGTGTCAGGACAGCCTCGCACAGCCACTCCAGTTTATGAGTGCCGCGCCCGCGTACTCTTTACCAGCAACTCTCCTACGCCAGGCAATGCCGCAATTGTGAGAGCGGCCCTGCGGACCCACCTGGGTGAGGTGAGAGCGCCGCGTAATCGTGCGGCATTGCGAAATGCTGGAACAAAGCGCCTGCGATAAGCCGCGCGATATTCCTGTTGTGCCTGTTCAAGAGAGCGGTGTCCGTGAAGGAATTGAATGACGTATTCCGTTGCCAGAGTGCCGCTCTGCAGCGCAAGTGAGATGCCATCGCCGGCAAAGGGATCGATAAATCCTGCGGCATCGCCGGCCAAAAACATGCCTTCAGATTCTGTCTGTGGTTCGCGAAAGTATAAGGGCGAAGTCGTTACAGCAGGGAACAGCGGCTTCCATGCGCGGCTTCGCTGCAAAAGTCGTGGTTCTTTGGTAAATACCTCTTCCAGTGTATGGGCAACATCGGCGCGCACCATGGCGCAGGCATTCACGGAATTAGCGTCCACCGGCGTAACCCCACAATAGCCGCCGGGAAAAAAGTAAAGATCAACGGACGGCGTCGCAGCGATCTCAGTGAAGTGGGCTTTCAAGCCAATCCATTTTTCTTTTCCAGTCACGTCAAATTGCGTGAGTTTTGACCAGCGCCCAGACGAATTGACCACGGCTTTGGCTGTGAATGTCCGTTCTTTGGTCATTACAGCAAAACTTTTTTCCTGCCGCACCTGAGCGACTGAAGTGTTTTCCTTTACATGCGCTCCATTGCGCTCTGCGGCATGGAAGAGAGCAACATCAAGTTCAAATCGCGGGATGCTTTGGGCAGACGGTGAAACCGGCAATGAAATAGTTCGATTGTCGAGAAAGATGCGCGAAGAGTCTATATGCGGACAGGAACCAAATTGATCATCCTGCAAAAGGCCTTGTAACAATCCCAATGACTCAGAGGACACAAATTCGCCGCAGACTTTTTGTCGGGGAAAGGTATCTTTTTCCAGCAGCAGCACACGCGCACCCGCACGGGCCGCGGTAATGGCGCAGGCAGAGCCGGCAGGCCCCGCGCCAACCACAATTAAGTCATATTCGGCTGCTTCCAAACAATTACTCCAATGCGGAAAAGGAAAAACGTTTCAATTTCTATATGTTCAGGCTTGGACACTTTCTCCAGAATGCTTCTGATCTCATTCACAGTGTAAGCCCTGCGCACCGAGACAGGCGCATCATGCCTGGTTACACGGCTGCGATATAAAGGAAACCCAAGATAGCTGAGAGCCAGATGCACAGGGTGGCGTTCCAGATCGTGAATCAGAAAAGCATGGCGGGCTACGCGCAAGCTTTCACGAGCAAAGCTGATGATCTCGTCCGGATCAAGATGATGAAGGAATAAAGAACAACCAACAGCGTCAAAAGTATTGTCGCGGAAGGGTAGCGCAAGCGCATCACCGCATACGCCTGGCTGCGCAGGATCCATGTGCGTGGGCGCGCGATCAAGGATTACCGGCTTCAGGGTGATCCCTGATCGAGACAAAATCTGCTGCGTTTTCGCGGCCACATACCCCTCGCTGCCGGCCACATCCACCAGCGAGAGTTCCCGCAATTGCCGTTGCCGGGCCACGCGGCGCAACAGTTGAGACATGGTGTGAACGCCGCCAAAAATGCTATTGAACATCCGCAGGTCTTGAATGGAACCTGCGACTTCGCCGGGTGTGCCCGCATCGGTATCCAGCAGTTCCGGGACCACCACGCGCCTCATGGCTTAGACCCGCGCCAGTTCTTCTTCCAGCAGTTGCTTGTTATAGAGATCTGTGTAGTATCCGTTGCGCGCCAGCAATTCATCATGTGTGCCTAGTTCTACGATGCGTCCTTCATGCAACACGGCAATGCGATCAGCATTGCGAACTGTGGAAACGCGATGAGAAATAAAAATGGTAGTGCGGCCGCGCATCACGTCGCGCAGGTGGTTCAGAATCTTTTCTTCGGTATAGGTGTCCACGCTGGAAAGCGCATCGTCCAGTACCAGGATGCGGGGATTGCGGATAATGGCACGAGCAATGGCAGAACGTTGCTTCTGGCCGCCGGAAAGCGTAATGCCACGTTCGCCCACTAGCGTGTTGTAGCCTTCAGGAAAACTTTCTATGTCGCTGGCAATGCTGGCGGCTTCAGCAGAAGCACGCACCTGCTCATCCGTGGCGTTCTCAACACCAAAGGCAATATTTTCACGGACAGAGTCGCTGAAAAGGAAAGTTTCCTGCGGAACAAAACCGATATTCTGCCGCAAAGTTTCCAGCGGAAACTCGCGGATGGGCCTACCATCAATCAGCAGAGAGCCGGGAGCAACGTCATAAATGCGTGGCAGCAGGCTCACCAATGTTGTTTTACCGGAGCCGGTTGGGCCGACAATCGCCAGGCTGCTACCGGCGGGAATTTTGAGATTAATGTCTTTCAATACTGGTGCTGCGTTGTATGAAAAATTCAGGTGCCGGAACTCTATTTCACCCTGAATGGTGGTTATGTTTTTAAGATCAGGGGCCATCATCGCGTCAGTGATTTCCGGCTGCGCCACCAGAATTTCGTGGATGCGTCCCATAGATGCAGTGCCACGCTGAAAAATGTTGATGACCCAGCCAAGAGCGATGATCGGCCAGGTGAGCATCACAATATACGAATTGAAGGCAACGAACTGGCCGAGAGTCATGTGGTTGAGCAGCACTTCATGCCCGCCGATCCATAAAACCATCACTACAGCGAATCCCAAGAGCATTTCCAGAGTGGGCCAGAGCATGCCTGTAAGGCGCGCAAGCGGCAGGCTGCGGCTCACATATTCCAGATTCGATTTTTCAAACAACTGGATTTCCGCCTCTTCCTGCGCATAGGCGCGAACAACGCGGGCGCCGGAAAAGTTTTCCTGGGCGCGCGCTGAAATGTCAGAAAATTGCGCCTGGATTTTTTCAAAGCGCTCATGAATCCGATGGCCGAAATACTGCACAATGATGCTGGCCAGCGGCAACGGCGCAAACGCATACAACGTGAGCTTATGGCTGATGTGCCACATGAAGACCAGCGCCACGGCTGTGAATACCAGCGTGTTTGCGGTGTACATAATGGCCGGACCAAGGAGCATGCGGACGGCATTCAGGTCATTGGTGGCGCGGGCCATAATGTCACCCGTGCGATTTTTCTGGTAATGCGAATACGAAAGCGATTCCAGGTGCTTGAAAATGTCATTGCGCAGATCGTATTCGATCTCGCGCGAAACTCCAATAACCAGCCAGCGCGTTAGAAATTGGAAGATGCCTTTGCTCAACGCCAGTCCTACCAGGAGCAGGGCGTAAATCAGAATTTTGCGATGAGTCACGCCGTAATGGTTCAGGTCATCCACGGCGCGTTGAACCACCTGAGGAACCAGCACCCACAAGCCATTGTTGAACAGCACCGTGATGCCGCCCCAAAACAGGATGGTGCGATATTTACTGAGATAGGGCCAGAGCGGTTTGAGATTTTTGCCCATGAAGTCTAATAGATGATTTTATCAGGAGAGAAGGAGCGGGGAAATTTTGGAGCAAAGAGCTTTAACAATGAAGAAGAGGACATGGATTGAGATGACATCTGGCAGTGCAGAAAACGTAAGCGGTTATTTATTCCATGTGACTGCTCAGGTTATTTCATTAAATTTTTTAATTTACTTGCTTTTTACCACCATATTCAGGCTAAACTTGCGTCCTCACCATCGGGCTGGTGATCCGAATTTTATTTGGATAGAAAGGGACAACCAGCTCCTATCGACTTGTTGTAACTGATCCAAAACAATTTGTGTGTTCATGAATATGGCTGGCGTACGGCTGCGCGCAGACGCAGGGAGACCCACGTGTTCATGCCGATTTCTCCAGCTTTATAGCTTCCGGGAGAAGGATTTTGTAGTCATGCAGGCAGTCAGCACGTTTGTTCGCCCCAACCTTAAATCCGGCAGAATTTGCCAAAGCAGCCCGATGGTGAGGTGCTTTTATGGAATGATCATAGTCTATTGTTTGCTGTGCGTTGCTGCTTGTGGCAGCATCGGCGGTGGAAATGGCAGTAATGCGCTTGTAAGCGCAAGCCCGACTCCTACGCCAACACCTACGCCAGCGCAAGCGCCGAGCCCAACTCCAACTCCGGTTGCGAGTCCCACACCTACTCCAACACCAGTTGCAAGCCCCACGCCAACTCCAACGCCCACACCTTCTCCATCGGTTTTAGCTGTTTCACCGCGCACAGCAAACGTGGCGCTTGGCACGTCGCAAACTTTTACCGCCACCGGATCAGCCACGCCGGTGAATTGGAGCGTGAATGGCATTCCCGGCGGCAACCCGCTGATCGGGACCATCAGCGCCGGCGGTGTGTATGTTCCGCCAGCAGTATTTCCGGCAACAAATGGATTCACGATCACCGCCACTTCGCAGAGCAACTCTGCGATTTCATCTGTGGCCTCTTTGCTTGTGGTCTATCCCAATGACACGGCCGGGGCGCAGACGCTCCCGATCAAATTCGGCATTACCGGCGGTAACGGACAGGACACAAGCCCGAATGTCTGCTGCATTGGCACTCTGGGCAGCCTCTGGAATTTCAATGGTTCTCAATACATTTTGAGCAACAGCCATGTGCTTGCGCGCTCAGGGCAGGGACTGCCCGGAGAAGCAATTAACCAGCCCGGATCGGCGGCTTGTTTTGCCTCACCCTCCACGGTAGCCAACCTGAGCTTCCAGTCGGCATTGCAGCCAACGCCTACCAGCAATGGAATTGCGGAAAGCAATGTGGATGCCGCGCTGGCGCAGGTGGTTCCCGGTTCGGTGGACGCTTCTGGCAGCATTCTGGATTTGGGTGTTCCCGGCCCAGACAGCATTGCCGCAGCGCCGCCTTCTACTACGCTGGAAGCGCCTGCATTGGGATTGTCTGTGGCAAAAACCGGCCGGACCACCGGCCTGACCTGCTCGACCATTGGCAGCATCAACGGAACAGTGAGCGTGGATTTTGCCTCTTTCTGCGGCGGCCCTACTCTATTCACCAGCAAGTTTGTTGGCCAAGTGGTGATCAATGACAGCAGCTTTAGCGGACCGGGAGACGCCGGTTCATTGATTGTGACCACGGCCAATGCGCGTCCGGTGGCGATGATTTTTGCCGGCGACGGAACGAACACGCTGGCAAATCCCATTCAGGATGTGATTAATGACTTCTCATCCCATGCGCGACCTCCTGTGATATTGAATATTGTGGGCGGCGCTGATCACCTGGTCAGTTGCCAACCCATGGCTTCAGTTCCGGGGCTGACTCAGGCGCCCACATTACCTGCGGCAAGCTCACTTCCACTACAAGAACAACAACGGCTTGAAAGTGTGCGTGAGGCCAGCTCTCTTCAACTTATGCGCGATTCAGGGATTACATCGGTTGAAGTAGCGGCCAGCGCTGATTCGCCCAGCGAAGGTGCTTTGGTGGTCCACGTTACAGGAGCACTCAAGAGTGCAATTCCAACTACGATCAACGGCATCCGCACGCGGGTGGTATTTGATGCGCAAAGCAATGTATTGCGCGTTCCCATCACCCAGCAGGACATAGATCATGCAACCGAGGTGAAAGAGGCCCATGTTGCTGATCTTATGTCCCAGACCGGAATTCAGGGCGTGGGAGTGGCCATTAGCAAAGATAATCCTGCTGAAACTGCGTTGGCGATTTATGTGGTTCGTGGTTCGCAACACCCGGCTATTCCTGCAACGATTGACGGAATCCGTACACAAGTAATTGAAGGAGCGCGATTCCGAGCCTACTAAAAAGCTGTTTGTGGTTCCCTGATGAAAACAGAAGGCTGAGGGATATGTGCTTCAGCCTTCTGTATTTTTTTGACTGCCATTGAGAAGAGGCGGCATTGATTCAACATATACGTAATCCAACAGCCGGATTGCTATAGTGTTTTATGCCCTCAATTGAACTTGTGCCATATCAGCCGGCTTTTCTGGCCTCCTTTATTGAATGGCGCACCCAGGCGCTTATGGTGCGGCATAATCCGCTCAAAGCAATGTCCAGCGTTGAGATAGCTCAAATGCTTGCGTCAGAAAGCACCGATCTTGCGCGGCTTGGGAAAGCTGAAAGCTTCCGCTGGTTTATCTCTCACGATGGCCTGGTTGTTGGCTCCATGTCACTGAAAAACGTCAGCGTTTCCATGGGCTACGGTGAAATTGGCTACGGCATGGCAGAACCGCATCAGGGGAAGGGCATTGCTACATTGGCAGTGAAGCTTCTGGTGGATAAAATTTTTACTGAATCTGCATTGCGCAGGCTGATTGCTCTTGTTCACGAAGAAAATCATGCATCGCGCCGTGTTTTGGAGAAAGTGGGATTTCAGGAAGAAGGCCTTCTGCGCGAGCACTATGTGATCAATGGAGTTCCGGTAAACGAAGTGCTTTACGCAGTTCTTAAAAGGAATGGGGTGGCGGATGAATAAGCCCTCCTTCCATTCTTTTATGATTAACATAATGACTCCCATTCTCGAAACGCCACGGCTTATTCTTCGACCGCTGGAACTTGCGGACGCGGAGCAGGCCCAGGCGATCTTCCCGCAGTGGGAGATTGTGCGGTACCTCACCAAGTCTGTGCCCTGGCCATACCCGCCGGATGGCGCAACTACGTTTTATCGTGATGTGGCTTTGCCGGCCGTGGCACGCGGCGAGGAATGGTATTGGATGATTCGTCCTAAAAGCAGCCCCAATCAATTGATTGGGGCCATCACCCTGATGTGCAGCAAATTGAAAACCGTGGCTTCTGGCTTGACCCGCGCTGGCAGGGGCAGGGGCTGATGAGCGAAGCTTCCGAGGTGGTGACCGACTATTGGTTTGATGTGCTCAAGTTTCCTCTGTTGCGAATTCCCAAAGCGATTGCCAATACGCCATCGCGCCGCATTTCAGAGAAGCAAGGCATGCGCGTGGTAGCGATAGAAGAACGCGAGTATGTCTCCGGACGTTTGCCCACGGAGATCTGGGAGATCACGGCGGAAGAG
>DASRCD010000653.1:0-5519 GCA_035653315.1 Candidatus Angelobacter sp. | reverse complement strand
CGCGGTGATGGGAGTAACGGGAAAGTTGTGTGAATCAATGATCTTTACCTCGCCTCCGGCAGTAACTTTGGTTGGTTTCATCTGGTTCGTGCGGAAAGCAAGCTGATCACCAAGACTGCCAGTTCCAACCGCAGTCTGTGATTTCTCTTGTTGCAAATCGCGGGGCAGCCCGGTTTGAAAGATAAACAGCTCTTTTTTCGGGAGTGGCGCGAACGTGGACTCCGGCACGGAAAAGTTTTTTGCCAGGACTTCTTTGGGAGTATGCGCCAGCCAGTCCGTCAGCAGGAAGGTCTGGAACTCGTCAAAATTGCCATCGTCAAATACCAGAAGGAACTGGCAGCCATCCGGCCCCAGCCCTTGGATTGAATGCGGTACGCCGGGCGGAAATAACCAAAGATCATCTTTGCTCACATCCGCGACAAAACTTTTACCCTGTTCATTGACTGCGGTAATGCGCGCATTGCCGTAGAGCATAATGGCCCACTCCGCTGAAACGTGCCAGTGCAGTTCACGGACACCACCGGCGGTCAAACGCATTTCTACCCCGGCAATATCTTTGGAAATGGGCAGTTCGCGGACTGTCACCTGTCTTGTCCATCCGCCGCTCTGGATTCTTTTTCGTGCCAGTGCAAAGGAGTATTTGAATGGCGGCACGGTGCCATTGTCAGTAGCAGGCGACCAAACCGAATCCGGATTTTGTTGCTCCAGAGAGGGATTTTGCGGGCCATGATTCATTTCATTGGGTAGATGATGATCAGGAGACCTTGGCGTCTCATCCTGCTGGCTTTCAGCGGGTGGTTTTTCCTGGGATGTTTGCTGGGCCAGCACAGGCAAGCTGGATAATCCTGCCAATGCTGCGGAACCTGCGCTTACAAATTCTCTCCGCGTTATTCCATTCTCTTTCGATGTTATTCCATTTTCTTTCGCCATTAATTGCCTCGAGTTTGGGAGTTACCAAAATCAGATGGAAAGAACACACGGCAAGGTGTCTGCTGGAGTGTGTGGCGGAATTTGGCGTGAGCAGCTGGTTTGTAAAGTTGCAATAAGGAATGCCGCTTCGGGAACAGATTAGTACAGTTCAAATCTGCGGCAGTCTTCATTTCATTCCTTAGGCTGATTACAATCTAAGTTCGCCAGAGGAGAAAAAATATGCGGGCTGTGCTTTGCAGGGAATGGGGCGGACCGGAAAAGCTGAAAGTGGAAGATGTTCCTCCCGCGCTGATTAAAGAAAGCGCTGTGCGGATTGCCGTTGAAGCGGCTGGAATCAATTTGGCCGATCTGTTATTGATTTCCGGCCAGTATCAGGAAAAGCCAGCATTTCCATTTACTCCGGGTATGGAAGTTTCCGGCATTGTGGCTGAGGTGGGCGCTGGCGTAGCTGGCCTGACCGTTGGCGACCGCGTGATGGCTCTGAGCGGCACAGGCGCTTACGCGGAAGAAGTTGTAGTGGAGGCAAATCGCGTTTATAAGATTCCCGATAGCATGGACTTTATTTCCGCCGCGGGTTTCCCTGTGACTTACGGGACTGCTCATGGCTCTTTTGACTGGCGGGCACATCTGAAAGCCGGAGAATGGTTGCTGGTATTTGGCGCTGCCGGAGGTGTTGGACTTACCGCGGTCGAGATTGGCAAGGCAATGGGCGCGCAAGTGATTGCGTGCGCCGGAAGCGCGGAAAAGCTGGCTGTTGCCAGGCAATGCGGCGCGGACCATCTCATCGACTATGCAAAGGAAGACCTCCGTGAACGTGTGAAAGCCATTACGGGTGGTCGTGGCGCTGATGTGATTTTTGATCCTGTTGGCGGTGACGCGTTCGATGCCGGCCTGCGCTCCATTGCCTGGGGTGGACGCATCATTATCATCGGCTTTGCCTCAGGACGCATTCCGCCAGCCCCGGCCAACATTCTTCTGGTCAAGAACATTGACGTGATCGGCTTTTATTGGGGGTCTTATCAGGGGCGCAAGCCAGAACTGCTGCGCGAATCTTACGCCAAACTCTTCCGCTGGTATGAAGAAGGCAAGCTTAAGCCGCATGTTTCCGCGCAGTTCGATTTACAGGATGTTGCCAGGGCCATGGACCTGCTGCGCGAGCGTAAATCCACTGGGAAAGTGGTGCTAACTACCGGGCGTTCAAGACCATAACGGGAAAGCTGATGGCGTGCTTAGGCATAATGGATTCAGCGCCTGAGCGTGTATAATAAAACTAGATTTCACAAGGCAAATGCCTGATTCAGGAGACGTACAAAATGGCTTCCACCACTACCCCGAATGTTGAAACCCCAACGATGCCCGTTAATTTGACTCCGACGGCCATCTCCAAGGTGAAGGAGATCATGTCTCAGCAGAATCCGGTTCCTGCCGGACTGCGTATTGGCGTGGTAGGCGGCGGCTGCTCCGGATTTTCCTATTCCATGTCCTTTGAAAATGCGCCCGGTGTGATGGACAAGGTCTACACTTTTGACGGGCTCAAGGTTTATGTTGACGCAACTTCAGCCATGTATCTGAACGGATGCGTGGTGGATTTTGTTGAAACGCTGGAAGCTTCCGGCTTCAAGTTTGACAATCCCAACGTAAAGAGCACCTGCGGCTGCGGATCATCCTTCAACGTATAAGAATTTTCGCAAGAGTTCTCAGGGCCCTGCGTACCAGCGCAGGGCTTTTCATTTGCCCGCTGATTCTTTCGGTCGATTACTGCGGAGTAGGCGCTGGATTCGCCGTTGGTGTTTGGTTTGTAGGCTGCTGGCCATTTGGTTGTGATGGCTGGCCACTGGGCTGTGTTTGGCCATTTGCGCCTGTCGTGCCGTTCGGAGTTCCAGTGGTATTACCGCCGCTGCCATTCACTCTAGGCGCCGCTACAGTTACGCCAGTCCCGCCTGACTGCTCCAAGCGCAAATCATAGACAAAGTACCAGTTATCGTACTCATCTTTGTCATTGAATTCCTTGATCCCGGTCTTTTTGCTGGTGCTGGCGACGCCGATGATCTGTCCGCCGCCCACTGTTTGCCCGTTTCCAATGTTGGATGTAGTCAGTGAACCAAGTTGACCGTTATTCCCAGGCTGTGGCTGAGAAAGTCCCAGTTGCGTATTGCCGCCAGCCAGGGATGTATTGGGTTGATTTGCCTGAAGTGATGGCGTTGCCGAAGTTGTTCCAAATGATGTTGTATTGTTATTGTTCCCCTGCAAAAGCCCCGGATTACCGCTGCCTGCAAGTCCGGGGTTACCGCCGGGCGGAGTGGGAATGTTAATTTGGGCCTCACCGGCATGGATCAGCTTCCAATCCGATTCGCCGGTCATGGGATCAACATACTTTTTCCGCAGGAAGCGGACATGGTTAGTATTTTCCAATTGATCAATAGAAAGCGGATACTGCCCGCCATTTTTGTGCACAAACCGTTTCACAGCCGTGGCGTAATCCAGGCCGCGATGGACCAGCTCTTCCTCTTTCTGACGTTTGATCTGCTGCGCAATTCGCGGCGCTTCCATTGCCATGCCAATAAGCATCAGCGTGATCACGAGCATGAGCGCAAGCAGGACATAGCCTTTTTGTCCATGATGCAAACGGTTTGTGTTTCTATACTGCGTCATGCGGTGATTACTTCGCTGTCAGCGGAATGGGCTGGCGATTATTGTTGAGCACGTCTTCAATCACCACGCTGGTGTTGTTGATCTGGACGACTTTGTATTTTCTTTCCACAATGTCACCTTGCCGCGCGACAAAAACTTCACTTTCATCGGCAAGGAAAATTTTCTTTGGCTCACTGGGCTTGCTGGTGGCAAAGCCGTAGAATTTGAGATTAATCGGAGGTGGAGGAGGCGTGGGCGTAGGTGTTGGTGGAGCGGGAACTGTATCTTCCTTGCGCGCTGGAGCCACAAGCTTTGAAATCACCGGTGCTTCTTCCATCTTAAAGATATTTCTTCCGCCGGCTTCATACTTTTTGCTCTGGCTGGCTGCCAGGATGTCGGTGCGCAGTCTTGGATCCAGATTGTTGTCTGGGGCCTGGGCCAGGCTTGTTTTCTTCTGGGGCGGCACAGTCGTGGCCGGGGCGGGGGCGGCAGCCGAACTGGTCCCACCAAAGTCAGCAAACTCGTAGATGCCAACCAGCAGGGCAATTGCCAGCAGCGCAATCATCCAGCGCACCTGATTTTTATTTTCTGCGCCTATCCTCACCGTAAATCCTTTTTCGTTCTC
This sequence comes from Candidatus Angelobacter sp., assembly GCA_035653315.1. Classification (GTDB taxonomy): domain Bacteria; phylum Acidobacteriota; class Terriglobia; order Terriglobales; family Acidobacteriaceae; genus Angelobacter. The sequence goes on along the minus strand of DASRCD010000653.1, from coordinate 1,333 downwards.
ATGAACACACGTCTGGCCCTTGCACTAAGTTTCTCTCAAAAAAGTTTCACACTTGATCTGCAAAGATACAATACCGCTGCTTTCCATGCTGCTCAATGAGATCTGGTCAATGATAAATACGAATTTATCCTGTTCCATGGCATTGATAAACCGCGCAATCTTGGAATACTCGCCGGAAACTGTTGTGTCGATACTTATCTTTTGCACATCCGGTAAATCGTCCTTTTCCTTCTTGGAAGCAGGATCTGGAACGTAATGAATTCCTGTGGATGACACCCCTGACTCTTTCATCAGTGTTTCCAGATGCTGCGAGATCTGGGAATACTGAGTCGGCACCTTCTGTTCGTAAAATTTTTTTACGTCAACGCGGGTTTGTGCCAGCTTTTCATCAATGCCACGCAACGGAGTTACTTCACGGGTAAGGGTGTTTACCTGTTCCTGCAAGCTCTGTTCCTGCGCATGTTTGGCAGACTGGCTGGTCCCGGGTAATAACAAATACACCAGAAGCAAGAGGTCCACTGCTCCCAGAATGGAAAGCAATAGCGTGAATTGCCGTTTTATCTTTTGCAGGTCGCCCATTACAAGCCTTCCTTGGTGGCAGTGCGGGCCGGCCCTGCCACTGTGGGAGAGTAAAAGGTCTCAATATCAAACTTGAACAGCTGTGCGCCGCTTTTCTGGTCTTTTTGCACCGTTTCAGCGTTGATTTTTGGGCCGCGGAAGCGTTCTGACTTTTCCATGCGCTGCACCAGTTCAAGCCCATTGTCATGCGTATCACCGGCAATAATCACTGTAAGTTTCAGCCGGTTGTCCGGAGTAATTTCCGGATGAACGGAGCTTACATAGGCCCGGGCCGGCATGATCTTCTGCAGATCGTTGAAGAGTTGCGTCCAGGAAAGCTGGCGGCGGAAAATCTGTTTGTTCCAATAATTCTTCTGCTCGTTAACGTCGTGGTTTTCCGGACGATTGGAGATGGCCTCGGCCTCACTCCGCTCTTTCTGCAATGTCGCGATTTTTCCCTGCAGCTCTTTAATATGCTGATTGGATTTTGCGGAACTGGAATAATTGAGCACTGCCAATAGCAGAAGCACCAGTCCAAGGACCGCAGTAGCGCCAACCGCAGCGCCCCAGCGCAAGTAAAATTGCCGGACATCCTCATACTTCTGTGTAGCGAGATTGATATTCAGGCGCATTATCCCAGCAAAGCCCCCACAATCCCTGCCATAGCTGATGGCTGAAAATTTTCGCCGCTGAGGTTCTGTTCTGGAAAGAGTTCCGGCGCAAGTTGTTCTACCTGCGCCCCGGTCTGTTCGTGAAGCAACGGGCCAACCTCCTC
>DASRCD010000652.1:0-15034 GCA_035653315.1 Candidatus Angelobacter sp. | reverse complement strand
TTCACGATCACAAAAGCTTCTGAGCGGGTGCCGTCGCGCTGCGGGTCTGCCTGAAACTCCGGCGCGGAAACAATCGTGAACTCGGCGCGATGTGTTTTCAACTCCTCCTCTGTAGGCCGCACAAACAACGCGCGAACAAACAAGTTGTGCCAGGTATATTCATTGATGACGCGTACCGGCAGGCGATACTTGGGATCGGCGCCGGCAAACAGGTCCTGCACAAACAGCTCTTTGCCACGCAAATAGGCCACCACGCGCTCAAACAGAGCGTCGAATTTTTCCGGCTCAAATGACTGGTTTACGTCGCCCCAGTTCACCAGTTCCGCGGTGATCTGGTCTTTTACGGTAAATTTGTCCTTGGGGCTGCGGCCGGTATATTTACCGGTGTAAGCCACCAGTGCGCCATTATCTGCCAGCAGGCTTTCACCGCGCCGCACGGAGTGTTCCACTAGAGCGCCAGAATGAAGATTGCTATAAACTTTGCTGCTTTTTAAAAGTGTATCCAGGGTAGAGGCTGTATCAATGGCTGGCAATGTTTGTGACATGACCGCGTGATCTCCTTGTTTCTCAAAACCCTGTTCTAAAATTCTGGGACGCCAGGCAAGGGCTGGCGCTGAACAGCGGGTTTGGCGTGAGTAACGGCTAGGCCGTTTTAATCAGCGCATCCTGTGGCGCGCCGACTTCTTTCAACACAGCATTTAGATGCGTAAGAGACTCGTCCACCGTGAGCGTGTACATCTCCCGTCCATGCTCATAGGTTCCAGACTCGATCGCCGTTTTCAGGAAGTGCCCGGCTGTCTGTATGGCAAGGGGATCGGTAATTACACGGCCAGTGCGTTCTTTGTACTCCACCCATGTTGGATGCGGCAAAGCGATCCAAACTGGCCTGCCGCTGGCAAGAAACTTTATATCAATAGCGTCAGCGTGGCGGGTGGCAATAGCTACAATTAAGGCCTGGTAAACACAATGCAGTTTCTGGCCGGTCCAGCGATCGATGGCGTGAAAGTCCTCATACATGCACATAAAAATATATCGGAGCCGCCGAATATCAGCAATGCCCAGCCGAATACCTGCTTCCCGGCAGGCCGCGACATATTGCAAATCATAGGCTTAGGCACTTGATTATGCCTATTTATGCCACGACCGACCGATTGCTCGGGCGCGCAGCCGACCTGCGCGTAGCCATCTGGGATATTAGTAGCCGTTTGGCAGCAAATAGAAATCCAGGGTTTGTGAGGTTTTTTGCCTCGGCTGGCGATGGGAAGTCTTAAGAATTACTTTTGCAGTGCCTGGTTACCGGCAGCGGGAGTGCTCTTACTTTCGTCATCTTTTGTGCGGTTTGCCGCTGGCCCACAATGGCGGAATGGCAAGTGCAACAACTTATGAACTGCAGGCGGGTACCATTGGCGCAATCGCAGGCGGCCGGGTGCGTTTTATTGAACACAAAGGCCGGCGCATCCTCTTTATCAACTACTCGCATTGTGATGCTGCCTTGTTGAAGGCCGTTGCGGAAGAAGGGCACCGGATTATCAGCGGTGAACGTCTTGATTCAGTCCTGACTCTGAATGATGTAACCGGAACTTCCTTTGATAAGGAATCCGTTGCAGCGCTGCAGGCAAAAGTTGCGGGAAATGCGCCTTATGTGCGCCGCGCTGCCGTGGTGGGCATCAGCGGTTTACAACGGCTGATCTATGAAGGCGTGCAGGCTTTCTCCAAACGGCGTATTCCTCATTTTGAAACTCGCGAAGAAGCGTTGCGCTGGCTGGCACAGGACTAATCTCTCCAACATAGTTTCGAATTCAAGTATTGCCCCGGAACTCCATCGGTGACCTGCCCGACGCTATACTGCTCAGGATAAAATCCGCTGCTTGTAAGCTGGAGTCCTGATGACGATCCAAAGATGTGCCCGGATGCTTTTCTTGCTGATGGTGATCGCGGCTGCACCTTCTTTCGCCGCGACCTGTGAAAGCCTTTCCACATTAAAGCTGCCCGATACCACCATCACCTCGGCGCAGCAGGTTGCAGCCGGGGCTTTTGTTTCGCCGGGCATGCCTCTGCCGCCAGCCCTGGTCAAAAATATTCCAGCGTTTTGCCGTGTGCAAGCCACGCTTAAGCCGGCCAAAGATTCTGACATCAAAATAGAAGTCTGGATGCCAGTCACTGGCTGGAATGGCAAGTACCGTGGCCAGGGCAATGGCGGCTTTGCCGGAGATATTTCCTATTCCACGCTGGCGATTGCTGTTTCTGCGGGCTATGCCTCAGCCAGCACGGATACAGGCCATTCCGGCACGCCTCTGGATGCAAGCTGGGCCAAGGACCACCCGGACAAAATAGTTGACTTTGGCTGGCGTGCCATTCATGAAATGACGGTTCAGGCCAAAGCCATCATTGCGGCGTTCTATGGCGCAGGCCCGAAAAAGTCTTACTTCTCCGCCTGTTCTAACGGCGGGCGGCAAGGTTTGATGGAGGCGCAACGCTTTCCTGAAGATTATGACGGCATCATTGCCGGCGCACCAGCCAATTACTGGACCAAGGTGTTCGCGACTTTTATCTGGGACATGCAGGCCATGCAGGCAACGCCGGAAAGCTATATTGGGGCAAATAAAATTCCGGCCATCGCCAATGCCGTGAATGCCGCTTGTGATGCGGATGATGGAGTGAAAGACGGTGTGCTGAATGATCCACGGGAATGCCGCTTTAATGCGAAAACGCTGGCCTGCAAAGGTGGCGACTCTCATAGCTGCCTGACTGCACCACAGGTGGAGGCACTCCAAAAAATCTACGCTGGACCGAGAGACGCTAAAGGTAAATTGCTATATCCAGGATTTCTGCCCGGCGGCGAAGCCGGGGGCGGAGGCTGGAACACATGGATCAGCCTGGGGCCGGGCAAAGACTGGCAAACCATATTTGCCACTGGATTTTTCAATAACATGATTTCGGTAAAAGATCCTGTTGATTTGAAGACAATTAAGATAGAAACCGCAGTCGAGCTCGCGGATGAGCAGCAAGCAAAAACTTTCAATGCTGACAGCCCCGATTTAAAAGCATTCCAGGCCCGTGGAGGAAAGCTCATTATCTATCACGGGTGGAGCGATGCCGCTCTGCCGCCACAGGCCACTGTGAGCTATTACGAGACTGTAGCATCCTTTCCTGGTTTGCATACACCTGAATTCATGCGGCTTTACATGGTCCCCGGCATGCAACATTGCACCGGAGGTCCGGGCGCAACATCTTTTGGACAGTTTGTTCCGGCAGGTGACCCGCAGCACGATATTTCAATGGCGTTGGAACAATGGGTGGAGAAGGGACTGGCGCCTGAGAAAATTATTGCCACTAAATTCATCAATGATCAGGAGCGCAGCGAGGGCATTAAAATGACGCGCCCGCTTTGCCCTTATCCAACGGCTGCAAAATATAAAGGCAGCGGCGATGCCAATGATGCCGTCAATTTTGAGTGCGTAGAAGGGACCGCTCCAATCCAGCTTATCAACGATCCGGCTATCAAACCGCCTCGGGCGCTTCATACGCCTGAACCTGAATACTCACGCATCGCAAGAAAACATGGAATTGAAGGGAACGTAGTTCTTTCTGCTATCATTGGAGTAGACGGGCTGGCCCATGATGTAGAGATAGTGCAATCGCTTGAACCATCCTTGGATGCTAATGCAATTGAAGCGCTCAAGAAATGGAAGTTTGCTCCCGCCACCAGGAATGGTAAACCGATAGCGCTAAGAATGAATCTGGAACTCAACTTTAGATTGCACAATTAAGTCCTGAGCCCGCCGCAGAGGCGTTTATCAACACGTCTCCGCGGCGCTTTCCATTCGCTTACCATCTGCTACTTAACATGGATAATTACCTGCAGGCCTTCCCGGAATCACCGTATCTGGAGTGCCGGGGGTGCCGGGGATGACTGTATCCGGCGCGCCATTCATACCAGGAATTACGGTTGGCGGTGTTGGGGGAATGCCGTGAATCACAGTGTCTGGAGTTCCGGGATCGTAACAGGAGGCTGGCTCTGGCGCGGGACGTGGCGCAGGCGGCTGCACGATATTGGGCGACCCTGCACTGGCCTCCACATTCCAATGACGCACTGCATCCGCCACGGTAGCGCGATCAAGTTCCAGCGGAGCCGGCAAAATGATTTCCAATGGCGTTCCCACTTGCATTTCAAACCCGCGATGACGGGCAAAGATGATTCCAAGAATACCCACGCCCACTGCTCCAGCCACGCCCGCTGCGATTATGCCTGTATGAGAAGGCAGCGGCGGAAGCGGCGGTAATGTTGGCGGCGTTGTACCCACAGCCGCCATTACAGGAACAGACCCGCCGTTTACAGGCTGCGGCGGAAGAGCTTGTGCCGTGGTGGGAGAAACGGTGATTGCACCTGAAATCGGCACGGTGAAACCGTTAAAGAAAATGAGGCTTGCCGGCTGAATAGTAAATTCAATCACGCAATGGACCCGGTCAACCCGGATGACTTTCTCTATAGTTCCGCGAATATACGTTCCCGGTGGGACTAATACTTGATTGCCTACTGTCACCGGAAAGGTGACTTGCAGATAGACATCACGGCCTGGTTTGGCTGCGCTGGAAGAAAGCGGACGCAGCAATCCCAGCGGCAGCTTGGTTCCCGCCGGCAATGTAATCGTCCCTTTGGATTGCGATGATGGTGTATCCGGCGCCTGCGGCTGGGCGGGTGCGGAGGATTGCGCGAGTTCTACTTGCGGCAGTCCATAATCATCGGCAGTTGCAGCTTGAAGGATCTGCGCTCTTGATTGATTTTGCCTGCCGGCCGTCGATTCCTGGGCAAAAGAAACATTGGCCAGCAGAGCGAATACAAGCACGATGGCAAAAGCCTGACGGGCGCATTGACTGATAGTGGCTTTTGAAAACTTTGAAACAATGATCATGCCCAAAGTAGCGGCGGTAGAGCAGGTGGCGTGACTCATAATGCCCTCTTTTCACAGGGCGCGGCGGGCTTGCTACTGCTGCCCGCCAGCCTGAGACGTCGATGGGAAGGAGCTGTCTTTCTTTCGACGCTTAGCCCCTTTTAACCCAGAGAACGACTAAGTGGCTTAAGGATTTATAAAGAATTGTTGCGGAGAAGAAAAGAACTTCTAGTTGAGTCAGATAGATGCCATAGAATTTTCCTCATAGTAAGCCTTAGACTTGTCATATAAAAGTAGTTGGCGTCTACCTATAAATGTATCGAGCGTAAGCCCCGACCGAAAGCAAGTAAAATTATGCGTAAATCCGGGATGGATTAAGGTTCAGAGTGGGAAGAAGCGCCTATTATTAGCGCATTTTTAATGTACTTTTTATTGCAATTGACATATTGTTCTCGCACCAACTTCTAAATCAGGTTACTGGAAACAGGTATTTTATGGCGCGTAAGTCTATCACTGTGGAAGTTTTAAGCCGTACTACCGGCGAATGGTGCCGTGGTATAGGTTCAACCATCCAGGAAGCCAAGCTTGATGCCTTTAAAAAGGCTGATCGCAAGTTGTCTGTTCAAAAGACCGCAAAGCCAATCAAGCGCAGCAAAGGTGCCTCCGCGTAAGTACCAGCGCAGTTCCATATTTTTCCCATAATCCTTGCCATGCTCTCTGGTCCATGGCTTCATCCCTCTGTTGCGAATAGTAAGCCTTTTATTTACAATCATTTGTAGTGATCATAATCTCGGCCGTTCACGCTCTATGTGTTTACTGAATCACCATAAAGCTGCCTGAATATTTGCTTTCAGGGCATACACGCCGAAGAAAACTACACAAGCAGAGAATATGACTGAAGTAAACGCCAGTCCCAAGCCTACGGAGGCGCAGACCGAACCGGTTCGCCCATCAAATTTCATACGCGACATTATCCTTGACGACCTAAAGACCAATAAATATCAGGGGCGCGTATGGACGCGGTTTCCTCCCGAGCCAAACGGCTATCTGCACATTGGGCATGCCAAGGCCATCTGCCTGGATTTTGGTCTGGCGGATGAATTCGGCGGCGGGACCAACCTGCGCTTTGATGACACCAACCCGGAAAAAGAAGAGACGGAATACGTCGAGTCCATACAACAAGACGTGCGCTGGCTTGGCTTTGAGTGGGATGGGCTTTACTACGCTTCAGATTATTTTCAGCAGCTCTATGACTGGGCAGTGCAACTGATCAAGGCCGGCAAAGCTTATGTTGATGACCTAAGCGCCGACGAGATACGCCAGTATCGCGGCACGCTGACGGAACCGGGAAAAGAGAGTCCCTACCGCAATCGCCCGGTGGAAGAAAATCTGGACTTGTTTGCGCGGATGAAAGCCGGTGAATTTCCGGATGGCTCACGCTGTTTGCGCGCGAAGATTGATATGGCATCGCCGAACCTGAACATGCGTGATCCGGTGATGTACCGCATTCTGCATAAGCCGCATCACCGCACGGGTGACGCGTGGTGTATCTATCCGCTTTATGACTATGCGCATGGACAGTCAGACTCGCTGGAAAACATCACGCATTCCATGTGCACGCTGGAGTTTGAATCGCACAGGCCGCTTTATAACTGGTTCATCAAAGAACTGGGCATTTTTCCGTCGCAGCAGATTGAGTTTGACCGCCTGAACCTCACTTACACGCTGCTGAGCAAACGCCGGCTGCTGCAACTGGTGCAGGAAAAGCGCGTGCGCGGCTGGGATGATCCCCGCATGCCCACGCTTTCCGGCATACGCCGCCGGGGCTACACGCCGGAGGCGCTGCGGAATTTTGTGGCGAACATTGGCGTGACCAAGACCAACGGCACCATTGAACTGGCGATGCTGGAGCACTACGTCCGTGAAGACCTGAACAAACGCGCGTTGCGCGTGATGGCCGTGCTTAAGCCGTTGAAGGTTGTGATCGACAACTATCCTGAAGGCCAGACGGAAGAGATGGAGGCCATCAACAATCCTGAAGATGAGAGTGCGGGCAAGCGCATGGTGCCATTCAGCCGCGAGCTGTATATCGAACAGGATGATTTTCGCGAAGTGCCGCCCAAGGGATACTTTCGCCTGTCGCCCGGAAAAGAAGTACGCCTGCGCTATGGCTATTTCATCACCGCGCAAAGCGTGGTGAAAAATGACAAGGGCGAAGTCGTGGAAGTGCATGCCACCTATGATCCGGCCACGCGCGGCGGCAATGCGCCCGACGGTCGCAAGGTTAAATCAACGATTCATTGGGTTTCAGCCGCGCACGCGATCGACGCTGAAGTCAGGGTTTATGACAATCTCTTCAGCAATCCTGATCCAAATGATGTTCCTGAGGGCCAGGACTTTACGGCCAACTTGAATCCAAATTCGCTGGAGGTCGTTAACGATGCCAAGCTTGAGCCTTCACTGAAAAACGCAGTTGCCGGTTCGCGTTATCAGTTTGAGCGCCTGGGCTATTTCTGCGTGGACCCGGACAGCAAGCCTGGCGCTCCGGTCTTCAACCGGACTGTCGCGCTGAAAGATACGTGGGCCAAGGTGGAGAAAAAGCAGACGGGAAACCAACCATCGACAAAAGTAAAGGCCTAAGATTTAAGACCGTACCTGCTCTGAATGAGTAAAAGATGGGCTATGGCTTTGCTGCTAATCCAGCTAGCCCTAACGTCATTTCACGCATTCCCAAGCCAGCAGTTACACTGGAAGCAATGGCAACTGAAGCGACTTACAGCAAGCCTGACCTGAGCGTAAGCTTTGCCGGCATTTCATTTAAGAATCCTGTGATTGCCGCCGGCGGAACGTTTGGATATGGCATTGAATTTGAAGACATTGTCACGCTGGAAAAGCTGGGTGGTTTTGTTACCAAGGGGCTCTCGCGCGAACCCATGGTGGGCAATCCTCCGCCCCGGTTATTCGAAACCGCTGCGGGCATGTTGAATGCAATTGGCTTGCAGAATATCGGCGCGCGCGCCTTTATTGAAGAAAAACTTCCCAAGCTGGCGGCCAAGAAAAATGTGGTGGTGATTGCCAATGTCTTTGGCTACACGCGCGAGGAGTATCAGGAAACCATCCGCATCCTGAATGAAGCGGAAGGCATTACCGCGTATGAATTGAATGTCTCTTGTCCCAATACCAGCCACGGCGGCATGGTGTTTGGCACGGACCGCGCGCTGCTGGAAGAACTAGTGGCAAGCTGCAAAGCTGCATCGCGGCGGCCGCTGATTGTGAAACTTTCTCCCAACGTCACAAGCATTGCCGCCATGGCCAAGTCGGCGGAAAATGCAGGCGCGGATGCCATTTCACTGATCAATACCTTTGTAGGCATGGCGATTGACGCAAAGACGCGCAAGCCCCGCATCTCCAACATAACGGCCGGGCTGAGTGGACCGGCAATTAAGCCAATCGCTTTGCGCATGGTGTATGAAGCCGCGCACACGGTGGAAATTCCGGTGATCGGCATGGGCGGCATTACCACGGCGGAAGACGCTATTGAATTCATGCTGGCGGGCGCAGCGGCAGTGCAGGTGGGCACGGCAAATTTTTGGGACCCATACGCGACAGAAAAAATTGTGGACGGCCTGCAGCGCTGGTGCTTTGAGAATCGCGTGAAGCGAATCACCGATTTAATTGGAACGCTGGAAATTTGAGAAAATTGGTAATCAGTAATGGATAAATGTAGCAGGGCAACACAGTTCATTTGCTGCCCTCCGTTTATTGCAGTCCTTTCCGCAGCTCTGCTATTCGGCTTCTCCGGTGCAACCTCCGCAACTCTCCTCTATTCGAACTAATACAGATTGTTTGTTCCGGGCTTGAGCCATCACTAAGAACGGCGAAGGCCCTGGGGGGAGCGCAGCAATCTGGTTGGCACAAATCACTTCGTAGAGGGGACGAAGAACATGAAACGCACACTCAGTGTGTTAGGGTTGTCTTTGATGATGACAGCGACATTGGCCTTGGCCCAGCATATGGACAGGGCAGAGCGCGAGGTCCACATCACACGCGGGCCGGAAATCACTGACGTTCGCGGCGATTCTGCCGTGATCCGCTGGACCACTGACAAAGACGGCGCGAACCGCGTACGCTACCGCATTGCAGGCAGCAATATGCCGTGGAAAACCGCTTATCATTCCGGCGGCGGCACCGAACATGAGTTGCAACTCACTGGATTAGAACGGGGCCGGACCTATGAATGGCAGATCCTTACGCAGGATGGAGACGTACGCACCTCCGGGCAATTTGAAGCGCGCAGAGGATACCACGATCATGACAGATATTAATTTGTAATGATGTTCCTCTGGTTTTCTGCTAAGCGATCATCGCTTGAGTGAGTTTGCGAGCTATCAAGTAAATCGAATATATGCTGGCGCGTCAGGAAGCTATCATTCGCCAATTCTGGTGGAAGCTTCCTGATGCTGCCAAGCACAAGCACATTCTCTGGATTTGATTGGATCATTCTTTTGATTGAGTCATTCTCAATCATCCCGTAGCATCTTGGCTCAAGAAAGCCCACCAATCGAGTAGGTCTATTGCAGAAGACAACAAATCAGCAGGCTCAATCAGGGATCTGGTTCAGGTTGGTCCAATAATCAATAATGCCTTTCAAGGCATTACGAAACTGCTCAGCCTGGCCGCTTTTCCAGATGAAGGAGCAGGCGCCCGCTTCATATGCCGCAGCCACCATTTTAGGATCTTCAGAGCCGCTGAAGATCACCACCGGAATACGCCTGAATTGGGACCGGGAGCGAAGGATATTCAGCAACTGCATACCGTGCACTTCCGGCACGCCTAAATCCAAAATTACCAGCGCGGGCACATCGTTTGGCTTGCCCTGATCCGGATGCTCGATGCATCGCAGATAATTAAGCAGTTCAGAACCGTCTTTCAGGTGAACTACGCGATCAGCCACACCCAGCCGCGTGAACTCACGCATTGCGAGTTGAGCATCAGAAGTTGTGTCTTCCAGATATAAAACAGGCCGTGTCATAAAAATTTAAATTTTTCGGTTTAAATTTGCCTGCTCAATAAGTCGCTTTTATTTTACTGTCTTATCTGCGTTTTTGCTATTGGGTCAGCCTCGGTGGGGAACTCAAGGCGGCCCCAGACATTTTTAAGCTCGCCCAGCAGTATGGCCAGCTCTTTCATGGATTCCGGCTTGCCAAAATATCCACTGGCGCCCAGTTCATAAGCTTTGTTTACATCTACGGTGTGGCGGGAAGATGTAAACATGACCACGGGCAGCCGGCGCAGCGGCGAATTTTTGCGTATCCAATCCAGCACTTCAAAGCCTGAGCGCCGGGGCAGCTTGATATCCAGCAGGACCAGATGTGGAAACGGGTAGCGGTCGCGGTCACTGTATTCATCTTTGCCCGCCAGATAATCCAGCGCCACGTCGCCATCTTCCGCGCGAAGCAATTCCAGAGATCCCGGTGTGCGCTGAAACGCCACCTGCATAAGCTGGTAATCGTCGTCGTTATCTTCTACCAAAAGGACTGTTGGTTTTTCAGTTCTCATATTCCTGGAACTTCAATTGTGAATGTGCTGCCCTGGCCCGGTTCCGACTGGAGACTGATTGTGCCGCCCATGCGGACAAGCGCCCGCTTTACGATCGCCAAGCCAATCCCTGTTCCGGGATATTTTGTGGCCGAATGCAATCTTTCAAAAACCTGGAAAATGCGCTCATGGTGCTCTTTGGGAATCCCGATCCCTTCATCCCGCACAACAATCTTGACTTTATTGCCCTTGGCAGTGGCAGTCACTTCCACGTGCGGCTCTTTGCCCGGCGCATGGAACTTGAGGCCATTGCTCATTAAATTATAAAGCGCCTGTGTAAACGTGGAGCCATGGACATACGCCACCAGATTTGCCGGTACGCTGACTTTTACATGGTCGCGCAGTTTCTCTTCAGTTTGCTGCCGGGCATCTTCCAGTGCCTTGGCGACATTTACTTTTTCCGGAGCCATACTGGCCCGGGTCAACCGGCTGTAATCCAGCAGGTCTTCCACCAGGCGGTTCATTCGCTTTGAAGCCTGAGAAATCTGCCCAAGATATTGGTTGACTTGTTCCGGGAGCTGATCGCCAAAATCGGTGTTAATAATATCGGTAAAGCCTTCAATGGCGCGCAGGGGCGAGCGCAGGTCATGCGAGACGGAGTAGCTGAAAGCTTCAAGCTCGGCATTTGTCTGTTCGCGCTCCGCAATGCGCAATTCCAGTTCGTCTGCATGGCGCTGCACCGCGTCCAGAAGGTGTTTGCGCTCAGTGACGTCACGCGTGATTTTGGAAAAACCTATGAGTTCGTCTTCTTCATTGCGCAGGGCCGTAACTACCACGGAAGACCAGAAACGGGTGCCATCTTTGCGCACACGCCAGCCTTCACCCTGGAAATGTCCGGTTTCTTCCGCCGTTTTCAGCACTTTTTCTGGAAGGCCGCCGGCGCGGTCTTCAGGAGTGTAAAAAGTGGAGAAATGCCGGCCCACAATTTCATCCGCTGCGTAGCCCTTAATGCGCTGGGCGCCAATGTTCCAGCTGGTGACCACGCCCTTGCTATCAAGCGAGAAAATGGCGTAGTCAGAAACGCCTTCAATTAACAGGCGATAACGCGCTTCCGCTTCGCGCCGTTCACTAAGGTCACGGGTGATTTTGCCAAAGCCCAGAAGCGTGCCGTCATCATCACGGATGGCGGTAATCACCACGCTGGCCCAGAAACGGGTGCCATCTTTGCGAACGCGCCAGCCTTCTTCTTCATATCGGCCCGTGGCCGCGGCCACTTCCAATTCATTTTTGGGCTTTTGGATATGCAGGTCTTTGGGGGTATAAAAAATGCTGAAATGCTTGCCGATGATTTCATCGGCTTTGTACTGTTTCAGCCGTTCTGCTCCGGGATTCCATGAGGCAATAATGCCTTCAGGCGTAAGCAGAAATAACGAGTAGTCGCGTAAACTATTGGCCAGCAGGCGGAATACACGCTCGGATTGCAGGTTTGGCTGGATCAGCCTGAGCTGGTCTGCCCCCAGCATGGAAGTTTTTCCAGAAGACATTAAAAGGCGCTCGATGAAAACAGTATTTTACAGCCATCCCGCGCGACCATATAAGAATCAAAATCAGAAGCAAAGGCTGCACAAAGTGTGATGTGCGGTTCAGTATAATGGTTGCGTGCGTCAAAATCGCTTCTCTCTGGCTGCTTCTGTGTTTCACATTGTACGGATCCTTAAATAATGGAAAAATCTTCTCCATCCATACTGATAGTTGATGACGATCCTGTTCATTTAACGTTGTACAACTGGATGATGCAAAAAGAGGGCTATAAGCCCCTGACGGCATTAGTCGAAAGCACGTCAGTGGACCTGCCCACCGATAAAAAAGTTGATTTGATCCTGCTGGACTACCGGCTTAAAAGCTCTCTTACCGCGCCCCAAGTGGCAAAAATGCTGCAGGAGGCCTTTGCCAAAGCGCCGATCATAGTACTCTCAGAACTCGCGTGGATGCCCAGTGATATACGCGAATATGCCGTCGCATTTGTACGCAAAGGCGAGCCTGCCGAATTGATGCACGCAATTCAGAAATTTACCACCGACCCACAGGCTACGCATGACTGCTAACTGACAGTTCCCGGCATGCACGGCCATAATGCTGAAAATTCAATCCATCATACACAGGCAAGGCGGGTTGCGATGGATGTCAATGTTAGCTGCCAACTCACACGCAGCCAAATCCCTTATATGTTTCTCGGGCAAACGCTTTCTCCTTTTCCTGTATCACATATTCAAGGGGAAAATTTATGCCTATCGATCCGGTTTGCAAGAGAGATGTTTCCATTGCCAATGCAGCGGCAAGCCATGATTTCCATGGTGAGACAATGTATTTCTGCTCGCTCAACTGTCTCCACTTGTTTGAGCAGGACCCCGCGGAATATATGGACGATATGAGCGACGAGGAGCGCATAGCAAGCTAAAGCAGTTCCAGAGTTACTGTGTCCTTGCACCGGGGCGGAGCAAGGGCATTTATGTCCGCAGTATGCTGGGTAAAAAAATCGGCTTCAGCCACTGAGTAAGACCGTCGCGGTACATCATCTCTGGAGCGCTCTAAGTAGCAACATCAGCCCCGAATCCGGTAAGCTGGCGTAGCAACCAGCATACGTTTGCTCCGGAGATGCCTTGTTCACAACCCGCCGTGAATTTATGTCCCTTACCGGAAAAGGCCTGAGCGGCGCCGCTCTTTCTGGGTTTCTTTCAAGACTGACATGGGCACTGCCTGTAAAACCTAAAGCTGTTTTGTTTGATGCCTTTCCTATCTTTGATCCGCGTCCGGTGTTTGCGTTGGTGGAAGAAGTGTTTCCCGGCAAAGGCCCGGAGCTGAGCAATGCCTGGAGAACGCGACAGTTTGAATACACGTGGCTGCGCAACTCCATGGCGGACTACAAAGATTTCTGGCAGGTCACTCAGGATGCTCTGGTCTTTGCCGCAAACTCACTTAAGCTTGACCTGACGCCGGAGAAACGCGACCGCCTGATGAACGCCTATCTGCAACTCCGGGCGTATCCTGATGTGCTGGAGTCTCTGAAATTCATGCGGAGCGCGGGCCTGAAGCTGGCATTTCTCTCAAACTTTACGGTGAAGATGCTGCAAGCTGGAATTACTAATTCCGGCCTGGATGGCATGTTTGATCATCTGTTGAGCACAGATGCTGTCCGCGCTTTCAAGCCGGATGCACGTGCCTACCAGTTGGGCCTGGATACTTTCAAGTTTAAGCGTGAAGAAATGGTCTTTGCCGCTTTTGCGGGATGGGACGCCGCAGGAGCAAAGAAGTTTGGCTATCCCACATTTTGGGTGAACCGCTTCCACCAGCCCAGCGAGGAACTGGGGTTTGCTCCTGACGGAATGGGCGACAATTTAGTTGAGCTAAAGAATTTTGCCGTTCGTTAAGCGATTACGGGCTTACCGGGGCTGCTTTACTTTTAGATGCAGCGGGTTGAGATGGCGCATCGTCAGCCAATTTAACACCGTGCCACAGACAAAACTTCCAACTGGCCTCCACTTTTTCCTTGCCCATGGGACAATACTTGACCGGGCTGAGCGAGGTCATGGGAAATCTCCAGAAATAGGTTTTGATGGGAGACCCCATCAAATTTGCTACTTCCAGCCGCAGCTCCGAGCTCTTGCGCGGATCGGCAAACAGGTTGCCTGCCGCGTCCCTAGCTGGGAACATGACAATCCGGAGTTCCGCTTGCGGCTGGCTGATTTTTGATTTCACCGTGTCCAGCAATGGGCGCAAGCCTTTTGGGACGTCATTGAGGGGTTTGTAAGCTTTGCCGTACTGGTCGCGCAGGAGTACGTGGGTTCGGATGGTTTCCTCGTCGCTCCATGAAATATTCGGCTCGGACCCATCTCTCACACCTATCAAAAAGAGATGATACTCCCTGAGTGACGCAAACTCTTTGGGTGGTTGTTGTCCGCTCCCCATGCGTGCCTGCCACAGGGCTGTCCAGAAATCCGGTGGCACCCACCAGAGGACCGCCATTTTTTCCCGGCTAACCTCCACCTGTTCGGTCTCTTTGATGATGGCCTGCACGTCCAGCGGCGGTTCTGAGCTGACGGTCCCTCCAAGCACGCCTCCGCGTGCCGTGAGAGGGGTGGAAGTCGGTGAGGGCGATTGCGCTGCGGCCAGGTTCACAAGCAGGAGCAAGTTCGCCAGCAGGAAGATCAACTTTCTCGAAATCATGGCCAGTATCTTACCTCACCCATAATGAATTCTTTGCTGGATCGTACAATGAAGGTATGCAACTCCGCGTCATCAACGTTCTCTATCTTGGCTGCGTGGATTACTCCATTGCGCTCCAGTTGCAGCAGACGCTGGTTACCCTGGTAAAAGAAGGGCGCATCAGCCACACGCTGCTTTTGCTGGAACATCCTCCGGTGATCACGATGGGGCGCAACGCCGGGGAGAAAAATATTGTTGCGTCGCGCGAATTTCTGGCCAGCAACGGCGTGGAACTGCATGAGACGAATCGCGGCGGCGACGTTACTTTCCATGGGCCGGGACAGTTGGTCGGCTATCCGATATTTGATCTGCGCGCCTTTGAGCCGCGCATGGGCGCAGTG
>DASRCD010000651.1:0-2725 GCA_035653315.1 Candidatus Angelobacter sp. | reverse complement strand
TTATTTCCCGCGCGCCAAGGAGGCACCTGAGGTAACTCCAGTGCAGCAGGAAACCGACCCGAATGCCGTAACGATCCTGATTGCAGAAGACGAACCGGGACTGCTGGCGATGCTGGCGGAGCATGTTCGCGAAAAAGGTTTTGAAGTGCTGGAAGCTTCGAATGCAGAAGAAGCGCTGGCCGTCGCCCGTAACAGGAAGATCGACCTTCTGGTTTCAGACATTGTGATGCCCGGTGGAAGCGGGCAAGATCTGGCCACCAAGCTTGGGGCTTCACACCCGGATATTGCCGTAATTTTTATGTCAGGCTATGCGGATGATGGCGCAATCAGGGAGGCGCTGGGACATCCTAAATATGTGACGTTTGTGCAAAAGCCTTTCACGCTGCGCCTGATGATGCAGAAAATCCGTGAAGTCCTGGGCGGGAAAGCGTTACCTGCGGCGGAGCAAACCAACCGTTCAGCAACTTAATGCACTGGCTGCTTCTGGTATGCCGGAGAAATCTCGCGCAATCTTCCAACCGTTTCTGGAATAATTTTGGCGGCGAACTCAATATCTTCCCTGGTTGTCTGCTTACCCAGACTGATGCGGATACTGGCGCGCGCCCGCTGATGCGGCAGCCCCATTGCCAGCAACACGTGTGAAGGCTCAATGGCGCCGGAAGAACATGCAGCGCCACTGGAAACAGCCAATCCCTTAAGATCAAGCGCAATGACAAGCGCTTCGCCTTCCACGTGGTCAAACCATAAATTTGTTGTATTAGGAACACGCGGAGCGCCCTGGCCATTCACTCCCACATCTTCCATGGCGCGGAGAATTGAATCCTCGAAATGATCGCGCATTCCGGCCATCTTTGCGGCTTCCCCGCTCTCCAGCCACTCTCGCGATACTTCCGCCGCTTTGCCCAAGCCAACAATTCCAGGCAGATTTTCCGTGCCTGCCCGGCGCTGGCGCTCATGGCTCCCGCCATAAATTTGCGGCTGGATCAGCGTTCCCTTTTTGATGAACAAAGCCCCGGTGCCCTGCGGTGCATGGATTTTGTGGCCGGAAATAGAAAGCGCATCGCAGGCAATTTTTTGTACGTCAATTGGAACTTTGCCGGCGGCCTGCACCGCGTCCGTATGAAAGAAGACATCCGCTTCCTGCGCAATTTTGCCGATCTCTTCCACCGGTTGAACCACGCCGGTTTCATTGTTCGCCATCATTATGCTGATCAGCCGCGTATTCGGCCGCAATGCATTGCGAACGTCATCCGGATTGACTTCACTGCGGCTATTCACGGGAACAAAAGTTACTTCACAGCCCATCTGTTCCAGCCGCTTGCAGGTATTCATCACTGCGCTGTGTTCAATGGTGGAAGTAATTACGTGGTCGCCGCGCTGCACTAGTCCAAAGATGCCGAGATTATCGGCTTCCGTGCCGCCGCTGGTAAACACAATTTCTGCCGGTCGCGCATTGAGCAGGGCCGCAACTGAAGCCCGGGCCTTCTCCACGGCCGCGCGCGCGTGCTGGCCATAATGGTGAATTGACGATGCATTGCCGAACTGTTCCAGGTAAAAAGGCTTCATCGCATCAAACACCTCCGGCAGTACCGGCGTGGTGGCATTATTGTCAAGGTAAACACGGCGCATAGTATTATTTTACGCTTTGCTGCAAGAGTCCCCCGGAAAGTGTTGCCAAGATCTCAAATATTAACCGGATAAAAGCGGCTTACGTTTCTGCATCCTACAAAGATAGTTTTATTTGGAGAGAAAATATGGACAACTTAAATTCCTTACTGGCGAATATTCTCACGAAAAGATTTGCCAGGCTTTTGGGAGCATTCAGCCTGGTTTTCCTTACATACAACTTTGCCACGGCGCAAGGCCGTGAAGGTCATGCAGGAGGCTCGCCGCATGCTCCTGCTGCCCATGCGGCTGCGCCACAACAGCACGGCGGTGCCGAACGTGGCGTTGGCGGAGGCCATATTCCCGCGCATGGCCCAACTCCGTACCGTCAAGCGCCGCATGCTGCTCCCAACCGCGCTCCAGCGCAAGGCGCGGGCCGCTCGCTCCGCGATCAGGAAGGTCATCCGGAAGCGCCTCACGTTCATGCTGAGAATGATCGCTGGATTGGGCATGAAGCACGTGATACCCGTTATCATCTTGACCATCCCTGGGAGCATGGCCGCTTCAACGGTCCTGTTGGCCGGTCACATATCTGGCGGCTGGCGGGCGGGTCTCCACGCCGATTTGGCATTGGCGGCTTCTTCTTTGAAGTTGCAGACCCAGATTTAGGTTATGTCAATGACTGGCTTTGGGACACTGACGACATCGTACTGTATGACGATCCGGACGATCCGGGCTACTACCTGGCTTACAACGTAAGGCTGGGCACATACGTTCACGTCATCTATCTCGGCGCATAGCTGCAGCGATTTGAATAGTGCTCGTGGCTAAATGCCTGCTTAATCCACAGAAAAAATTCAGCCCTTGAATGAACATCACTCAAGGGCTGAATGCAATTCTGTATTAACTTGTTATCGCTGGTCCAGAGGCACGTATTTGTTCGGGTACTCAGGTCCAATGTAATCAGCGCGCGGGCGGATCAGGCGATTGTCATCCAACTGCTCAATCACGTGTGCTGCCCAGCCACTGATGCGTGAAACCGCGAACACCGGAGTAAACAGGTCAACATCCAGGCCCAGCGTGGTGTATGTGGAAGCTGAATAGAAATCCACGTTGGCAT
>DASRCD010000650.1:0-3912 GCA_035653315.1 Candidatus Angelobacter sp. | reverse complement strand
CCTTTTCGCAACCTTCCAGCCAGTCTTCGCCGCAAATGGCTTCTTCCTCCTCACAGATTGTGATGGACCAGGGCGTGAAGAAAATCATTGTGGATGATACGGTCCCTGAAAAGAAACCGGCGCAGTCGGCCCCAGCGCCTAAGAAAAAGCCGGTGCAGCTTACCAATCTGGAATAAACGTGTAAGTCTTTTCGTCGCTTTGCTTTCACGCGGGATCAGGTGAATTTTGGCGTGTTCTACACCATTTTCACGCTATAAGAAAATCTGTAACCAGATTACAATGAAGGACATCCTTCGTCTGATATAGAGAAAGGCTTATGTCCTCATTACCATTTCCGATTGCGGCATTTTTGGCCGGGATCGTCTCATTTCTCTCGCCCTGTGTCCTGCCCCTGGTTCCAGGATATGTGTCTTTGATCTCTGGCGCCAGCGTGGAAGAGCTCCAGACAAAAGACCGCAAGCTGTTGAATACAGTGTTCTTGCATTCCCTTATGTTCATTCTGGGCTTTACCCTGGTGTTCGTTATGCTGGGTGCTGCCGCCACCAGCCTGGGGCAGATGGTCCGGGAGTACAAGAAGTATCTGACATGGATCGCGGGTGCGGTCATCATCATCTTTGGCCTGCATTTGACCGGCATTATCAAGATCAAGGCCCTCTATGCCGACAAGCGGCTACACTCGGTAAAAGGCGGCAAATCTCCAATCGGGGCATTTGTGGTGGGCTTTGCTTTCGCCTTTGGCTGGACACCGTGCCTTGGCCCCATCATCTCCGCCATCTTAATCATGGCGGGCTCGGCTGAAACGGTAACCAAGGGCGTGCTGCTGTTGTGGGTTTATTCGCTTGGCCTGGCTGTGCCGTTTTTACTTACGTCGCTGCTGATTGACCGCTTCCTGAGTTTTTACAGCCGCTTCCGCAAGCACCTGCATACGCTGGAAGTAAGCAGCGGTGTGCTGCTGATGGTGTTGGGCGTGCTGATCCTGACGCGTAAATTTACCCTGCTTTCAAGCTATCTTGGATTCTTGAATCGTTTTACCTGGTAGAGGTTTGTTTTGAATAAAAATGTCATCTTCATTCTTTGCGTTGTAGTTGGAATCACAGCGTTGCTGCTGGTGGGAAAGCGCGCATCCAAGCAGCCGGTTGCGAATGTGAAGACCACTGATACCGGTGCGGCTGGGTCTCCGGCGCAGGGCCCAGGTGATCCTGTCCGTGGCAGCATGGCGCCTACATTTGAATTGAAAAGCATCCCGGATGGAAAACCGGTGCAGCTTGCATCACTTCATGGTAAAGCCGTGCTGCTGAATTTCTGGGCCACCTGGTGCGAACCGTGCAAGATTGAATTGCCGTGGCTGGTGGACTTGCAAAAGAAATATGGTCCGCAGGGTTTACAGATTGTCGGCGTTGCCATGGACGATACCGATGACAAGGAAATTGATGCTTTCGCCCACAAAATGGGCGTGAATTACGTGGTGCTGAAAGGCACGGAAAAAGTAGGCGACCTTTATGGCGGTGTGGACCGCCTGCCGCTCACGTATTTTCTTGACCGTTCCGGCAAGGTTGTTGATGAGACCGTGGGACTGGCCAGCGAAGCTGTAATTGAAGACGCGGTAAAGAAATCCCTGGCCCAGGGCGGCCAATAAAATGAATGACTGGAGCAAAATGAAGCTGCCTCGTTCTCTTGCGCTCGTCTTTTGTGTGACCTTGCTGAGTGCGGTATTTTGCGCACAGGATGCGTCTGTACCGCAGGGCCGCAGCTTTGTTGAAGCTTTGCCCACTAATACGGTTGTGGTATCACCCGGCCATTCAGCGCCGGTGCAGTTCACGTTTCGCGTGAAAGATCCATATCACATCAATTCAAGCCAGCCCACCGTGGAGGAATTGATTCCCACGCAGTTACATTTCTCGCTTCCCGGAGAAGTTGCCGTAGGCAAAATGACGTATCCAGCGGGAAAGATGATGAGCTTCCCTTTTGATCCCAGCACCAAACTCAGCGTATATTCCGGCGATTTTGTTATCCGTGGAATGGTGGCTGCGCCTTCCCAGGCAGCCCAGGGGACTTATACAGTTCACGGCGAGCTGCGCTATCAGGCATGCGACAACAATGCGTGCTATCCGCCCAAAAAACTGCCTTTCACTTTTGATGTAAAGATAGGGCCGCGGACCAAATCAGCGCGCCACAGCTAACGAACAGCTTATATCTTGACTCCGCGCACCTCATGGATCTCTGCCAACTTGCGGATTTCCTGCAATACCTCTTCCGGAGCGGCTGAATCCACCTGCACCACGGCAATGGCTTCATGGTCTTTTTCGCTGTCGCGCCCCAGAGAAAAATTGCCGATGTTCACCTGATACCTGCCCAGCAGCGTGCCAACCTTGCCGATCACGCCGGGGACGTCGCGGTTGCGCATGTAAATCAAGTCGCCGCCCAGCGGAACTTCAATATCAATGGCATCCACGCCCAGCAGGCGCAGGGAATTGCCGCGCAGCACTCCGCCACGTACCTGTCGTTCGTCAGAAGTTGTTTTTAATTGCAAGGCAATCACATCACTGGCGCTGCTTGCGGATTCGGTTTTCTTGCGTTCATGCACCTGGATTCCTCGGTCCTGTGCAATGGCTGCCGCGTTCACCACGTTGGCCCGCTCCGCTCCGCGATGGTTCAGGATTCCCTGAATCGCGGCATTGCGAATTAGCTCTGTATTCCAGCCGGTGAGCCGTCCGGTATAGCAAACTGAAATTTGCTCAATGGAGCCGGAAGAAGGAACGATGTTTGCCAGAAAAGCCCCAAGCTTTTCCGCCAGGGCGATGTAAGGCTGCATCTGCGTATATTGCTGATGGTCAATGGAAGGCATGTTCACTGCATTTTGTATGACGCCGCGCTTCAGG
Organism: Candidatus Angelobacter sp.; assembly: GCA_035653315.1. Taxonomy (GTDB): domain Bacteria; phylum Acidobacteriota; class Terriglobia; order Terriglobales; family Acidobacteriaceae; genus Angelobacter. The sequence continues at coordinate 1,033 of DASRCD010000650.1, read as the reverse complement.
TATTCCCTTATCTGGCTGGCAATTTGCAGCCCTACTGCGTCCTGCGCTTCATTGGTAGAACCTGCAATGTGAGGCGTAGCAATCACGTTTTCCATGGCCAGCAATGGAGAATTTTTAGGCGGCTCTTCAATGAATACATCCACTGCCAGGCCGCCTACCTGCTTGCTGGCCAGCGCTGAAGCCAAGGCGGTCTCGTTCAGCAATTCACCGCGCGCGCAGTTGATAATGCGCACGCCTTTTTTCATCTTCTTCAGCGAGTTTTCATTGATCATGCCTTCGGTTTGTTGTGTCAGGCCCACATGCAGAGTTAGATAATCGGCTGCCGCAAAAACCTGATCAAGCTCGGCCAATTGAATATCCTGCGTCTGCGCCACCGATGATGAAACAAAGGGATCGTGCGCAATAATCTTCATGTCAAACGCTTTGGCGCGCCGCGCTACTTCCATCCCAATACGTCCCAGTCCTACAATGCCAAGGGTCTTGCCGCGCAACTCAGTCCCTTGCAATGATTTCTTTTCCCACTTACCGGCGCGGGTGGTTGCATCCGCCCGGCAAAGGTGCCGCGCCATGGCCAGCATTAGCGCAATGGTGTGCTCCGCTACTGCCACGGCGTTTGCACCCGGCGTATTCATCACGGCGATGCCGGCCTTCGTGGCAGCATCCAGATCAATATTGTCCACGCCCACGCCTGCCCGGCCAATCACCCGCAGCTTGTGCGCGCTTTTCAGCACCTCCGCATTCACATCCACCGCTGAGCGGACAATCAAAGCATCCGCATCCGCCAGTGCCGCCGGCAGCCCATTTGTTAATTGATCATGCGTGTAAACGCTCCAGCCAGCTTCGTCTTTTAACAACTGGACTGCATTTGCCGCGACCTTTTCCGCGATTACGATTTTCATTGACCGCTGTTCTCCAACTGCTTGTCACGTCTCATTTGCATTGCTGCTCCGACATGAAGACTTGAGGGAAATCCGCTGCTACAGTGCATTACTTTGCTACGACAGCGCCCTGTGTGGATTGCGCGTATGTTTCT
>DASRCD010000649.1:0-4076 GCA_035653315.1 Candidatus Angelobacter sp. | reverse complement strand
TGTACGACTTCTTTGATTGACTCTGCCATAATCTCCTCATTTCATGCGAACGTTGACGATCTTTTGCGGCTCAATGGCTTTGTTCCGGGTACAACACTCGGCGTATAAGAAGCTGAGTAGTTCTTCCAAGGCCGCTGTGTTTGCCGTGTACCGCAGGAATGTGCCTTCCCTTTGAATCTGAACTAAGCCCTCATTCTTCAACTTGTCCAAATGATGGGATAGGGTTGAGTTGGGAATTTCAAGCTCTTCGCCGATGTCGCCCACAACCAACCCCTCTGGATGAGCGGTTAAAAGCAGACGCAGAATGCGAAGACGTGGTTCTGCGCCCATCGCGGACAGCATATCGGCAAAGCGAGTTACATCCTGTGCAGTTGGCTTGCCTGCCATTTATTCTCCAGTATTTCTATAAATACCGAAATATGATGATACTGTCAACTAAAAAGGTCACCTGTCGAGCCGTGTCAATATCGGCCCAAGCGCGTAGGCCACAAAGAAGCCGGCCATATAGATCGCCGCTGAAGTCCATAGCAACACTTTGCTGACGCGGCTGGCTTGTCCACAAGCGGTAGGGTCGTCCGCATCGCAAGCCTGTCCGCGAGTGAGCTTCGGCACAATCCAATACATGTTGACGAAACTCGCCGCTATCAATACGCCGGAGATGCCGAATGTCCATGGTTTATGTTTTGAAAGCGTGACCAGCCACGGCAGGGCTGAGAGCATTGACGCCACGGTTGCCCCCAGCCCAAGAAGGACCAGGACTGAAGGCAACGCGCAGCACAGCAATGTGCTGAGTGACGTGAACAGTGAAAAATAGCTCAACCACGCTGACCTGTTAGGGTTTTGCGCTGTTACGTTCATTGGCTCACTTCCGTCAGTGATTCATATTTCAAGGTGTCCGGCAGCTTGCCCTTGGGCGCTTCTGGAATCTCTCCCGTGACTTTGACCGTGCCGGTGCCGGCTACGGCGGCTTTGCCTGGTTGAGCGGGAAGCAGCTTCAGAACGTCGTTGGAACCTGAAACCTGAAGTTCTTGGCCGCCGGACATTATTTTTCCAATCACTGTCGCTTCTGCTCCTTTCATAGTGAATCCATTCTTTGCAATGGCGTCATGCAATTGTTTCAGCGTGGTGTTGTTGCCCGGCTTCATCGTGACTTTGGCCAGGCCTTTTTCCAGACTGACATCTACGTTATCGACTCCCGGAACTGCTTTTAATGACACGCGCACGGCGTGGGCACAGACCTCTCAATCCATCCCGAAAATCGTGATGTTGATGGATTGAATCTCTGCCTGCGCTGACACGGCAAGCAGAAGAATGAATGCAATGCGAATAAAATTTTTCATCTCTTCTCCTTTTAGTGGGAATGTTCGTGTTGGAACAGCAGATAGCTGAAGTTGAAGGCAAAGCGCAGATGTTCATTCGGAAACAATGACCACACATTGCGATAGACAGGCGCCTGTACTCCGAAGCTCACCGTGTAATTGTGGTAAATGCCGAGCATGGAAGGTCCAAGAAACACCTGATGCGCCTGTGTTCCAATGACTGACGTATTAGCCTGCATAAACTGGCCTGATCGCTCTCCCACCAGTTCTCCAAAGAAGCGCCAGTCCCATTTGTCAGCTTCCTTGCGCCACTTTGGCGGCCGATAGCCATAAACCAGGCTGTAATCAAAAACATTTGGCCGCTGCTCACCGTTGCGTTCATAAAAATGTGTGAACGTGCCGCCAAGCCAGACATAGTGACTGCGGGATGCCATGCCGGTTACCGCTCCCGCCATATTTCCCGGCGTGTTGTTGGTTCGCACAACTGTGCCAAAGCCGGACTGCGGCCCTGGCACAGCCACGCCGGCGAATGCCGTGCTCTCAAATCGGGTTCCAACCTTTGTGGTGTTGTGGTGGAATCGCCATGCGAGTGTAGTGTCAAAATCATCGCCGGGTTGAATGCGCGTCGGCGGGAGAGAAGCACTGCCGACCACTCCGGGAAGAGTGAATGACACCGTGAGATGCGGCGTGAAACCATAGGCCGCAAGTCCGCGAATGGAAACTTCAGAACCCAAAGCTCCTGTCCGGCCAAATGTTCCCAGATCAAAACTCCATTCGCCCTGGGAGTTGGTTGGCGTTGCCAGCCCAAACACTGGGCCGTGCGCGGCTGCCATTGCCGTTATTGGCAATAGCAACACAAGGGCAAAAGCAAATAGCCCTGATTTCATATTGATTTCTCCTTGTAAGATCTCCGTTTGCTGTTAAAAAGAGACGGACGCACACTTATGCGTGTGTGCATGGATTAACAAAGAGGGCTAGATTCTCAGAACTGAGATTTGGCCGGGTGGGGATTCACGCAATGTGAAAATGTCGGGAAGAACTACGGAAGTGATGCTGAGAACATCGGGCTTCAGATCAGGCGCAATGTGTGCAGGGTCCAAAGCAGCAGGCACAACTTTGTCAGTTACCTGAAGAATGCTTGTGTCGGCTTGAGGCAGTTTGTTGCAGCAGGAATGAGATTCCATTTGAGAGCCATTGCACTCATCCGCCATGTGAAGGCAACAGCTTTGCTCTTCTTGGCTCATCTGGTGCCCCGGTAGCGCACAGGCAAGAATCGGCACACTCAGCACCAAGAGCGATATAGCCAAGCTGACGATCTTTCTAAACGCAAGCATTAAAGGCTATTGTATGCCATTAAGAGATGATCGGAAATATATGGTTCGGAAAATTCTCCGTTTGTTTTAAGTGCAGAGCCGTCCTAATGTTGCGGTTGTGCATAACAACATGAGTTCACTATCTTCCTTTGACCACGAGACTTGCTGAACATTATTGTGAACAGCGATATTTAAAGTATTTTGAATGACGGCCCAGAGATTTGCGAAAGCATCTTGTTTTGGTGATGGTTCTGCTGGAAAAAGATTTTCAATATTGCTGCTTAAATCGTTCACATTCAAATTGATACTATTCATTTTAGATTCCATATTTGATACACGGATACGCCTAAAGCGTTAGCGATTTGAGCAGCATTCTTTAGGCTTGGGACGTGGCCGTTCTCAACTTGAACAAGCGTAGCTTTTGAAACTCCGGACACCTCAGAGAGATCATGCAAGCGCCATTTCAGTCTTGTCCGCAACTCATGCACGGAATAGCGATGTAAACCAGCCGCGTCGAATCTGGCCGATGGCTGCGAAGGCTTTAAATCAGGCCACAGTTCATAAACTGTGATCTGGAGGAACCGCGTAAGCTTGTAGGCATTTCGCAAGCTTACGCCGTAGCCTTTCTCCATCCGCCAAAGGGAATTAACTGGAATTCCAGAGATGTTAGAGAGTCGTGTTAGTGTCCATTTATTTTTGACACGATAATCGTAGATCTTACAGTTCAATGTTCTAACTCTTCCCGCGCCTGATTCACCCAGAGGCAGAGACTTTCAGCACACGTTAATATCTACATCAGTACTGCATGATATACCTAGGTATAAATATCATGCAATATAGACCTATTAAATAACCACTGCAGAGCAAAACCGGGAAACGGAGGGATTTACGATTTACTGCTTGCTGATCGCCTTTAAGGCGAGAAGGGCGAGGTAATTTCTGGCAGACAATCGATGTTTTGCAAGGTACTTCTTGATAACCCTATGCTCCTCGTCTGAAAGCCAGCACCGAAGAGTTTGCATTTCAAGGGCTGTTACTGTTTGCCGCTTTTGGAAGCTTGGCTGAAGTAATTCAAGCAAGAGGTCTTCTACAGATTTGTCTTCCAGTCTCGCAAAAATGCGCATTTTGTCGATGTCAAGCGCTGGTACTTTCAATGTAATTGTGATTTCTTGATCCTCAAGCTTTTTACTGGCTCTTTGTGCATCTTCGAGAGCGACATCAGCCAGAAAAGCACTCACGCTCATTTGGCGTTCATCACAGTGTTTTTGAATTGCTTCTTTCTCTTTTTGTGTAACGGTGGTCACTAAATAATGCCGGCGCGGTGATTCAGCCCTGTCACGAATCGGGGCGATTGCACCGGTTTTAGCGGCAGCTTTTTTCGCGGCCACGCTTGAGACCTCCTTTCGCTGAGCAAATTGGCTGGCAATGCATTTGCAGCAAATAC
>DASRCD010000648.1:0-2440 GCA_035653315.1 Candidatus Angelobacter sp. | reverse complement strand
TCCAGCATGGAGTTCACATTGTCCATGCGAACGCGGCCAATCAGCACATTGGTTGCGCTATTGTCGCTCACGGCCACCATCATGGTGGCAAGATCGCGGAGCGTGAGTTTGGTGACACCCGGCGTAAGGCCAAGCATGATGTCACTTCCGTCCACCAAATCTTCCTTACGGACGATGTATTCATCTGTGAGCTTGAGCCTGCCTTGCTGCGCCTGTAAATAAAGATTGGCCAGCACGGCGATCTTGATGGAGCTGGCCTGCGGCATGATCTCATCAGGATGAATGAAAAATTCTTCACCTGACGTAAGGTCTTTGATAGCGATTCCCATAACCCCGTCCAGTTGCTGGTCAATGGATTTGAGTTGTTCCTGAAGTTTCTGCCATAACACCTGCCGCTTTTCGGTATGAGACACGGATGGGCAGCACTGGGCGAAGGCAGTGTTCGAGCAAGTGACAGCAAGAGCAAATAAGAGGAGGATTCGTTGTGTCATGGGATTGCATGCAGTGTACCTAGTCGTTGGAAGTTTCGAAAGGCAAAATCACTGCGGAGACGCGGAGGCACGGAGAAACCCTTAGGCACGTTTTAAAAGAGCGATAGTTGTTGATTGCTCTTTTTCCTGGACGAGCTGGACTGCTTGATTCTCTGCCGCCGGTCATCCATCACTGTTCGTCCGCCAAGAGATTTGGAAATCTCTCTCTCATGCTTCATCACAGCATCGAAGTCAGCTTCAGCACCAATGTGCTTTTCAACATTGCGGGTAAAACGGTCAAGGCGTCCAAAACCGTCAATTTTTTCCGTATGTCCCACCTTTGCCTGCTGCAAGGCGCGGCGCAGAACAGAAAGTGATTCGTCATAAGTCTTGAGCGGGACAGGGAAGGGATGACCATCTTTTCCGCCGTGGGCAAAGGAGAAGCGCGCCGGATCAGTAAAGCGCGCGGGAGTTCCATGAATAACTTCAGCAATCAGAGCCAATGATTGCAAGGTGCGCGGACCAAGGTTTTCTAGCAGGAGCAGGTCGGCGAATTCGCGCAACTGGCGTTCATAGGCAACGGCCAGCACAGCGCCAAGACGCTTGAGATCAACATCTTTTTCGCGGACATCATGGTGCGCAGGCATGGTGAGTTTTGGGACTTCGCGCAACGTGCGCTCAGGACTTTCGCGGCTCATCTCCAGCAATGCAGTTTGCGCTGGCTTAGCGCGGTTATCGACGAGGTTCATAATACTGCCCGTGCAGACGCTCTCGCCCACAATGGCGGTATGCGGATCAGAGGTGAAGTCGCGCACGGTAGCGGAGTGCCAGTGATAGCGGCGCGCGATGCCGGTGGCATCGTTCATTCCCTGCTGCACCACGGCCCATTCACCTGACTTGCTTACAACAAAGCTGTGCAGGTAGAGCTGAAAGCCATCGGCAATGGCATTGTTATCAATTTTGGCGGTAAGCCGACTGGTGCGGGCCAGTTCTTCACCATTCAGGCTGGCGCGGTCCGCAACGGCGCGCAGTTCGTCAGGAGTTTTGCGGGAGTGCTTGCCGCGCCCGCCGCAAACATAGATGCCCAGCTCATGCGCGCGCGGATTCAGGCCACGCTTCAGTGCGCCCATCACGGAAGTTGTGATGCCTGAGGAATGCCAATCCATGCCCATCACACAACCTAAAGCCTGAAACCAGAAAGGATCGCTCAGACGGGAGAGCAGTTCTGATGGACCATAATGGTAGAGCACGCTTTCGGAGATCGCCGTTCCTAATTTAGTCATGCGCTCCGCGAGCCACGGCGGCACGTGCCCGCCATGCAGGGGAAGATCGGCAATTCCAGAGCGCTTCATACTTCTTATTATCGCTTACATAATTGGCGAATTCAGCTCTGCCAGCCCATTCTGCCATGTAAAATTAAGCAGCAAGAAAGCGTGGCCCATGAGCGACCTGTTACAGATGCGCCCTCGTCCTCCCGAAGGGGTTGATCCAGAAAAGCATCAGCGAATCCTCGCGGCGATCCAGCAAAAGCGATTGCTGAGTTTTTTTCTGGATGGGAAGACGCGCATTGCGGAACCGCATGACTACGGAATCCAGAATGGCAAAGTCCGCCTGCTGGCATTCCAGATTTCAGGGGCAAGCAGCGGCCCCATTCCCGGCTGGCGATGGGTGGAAATTCCGCGCATGTCACAACTTGAATTGTTAAAAGATACTTTTGCCGGCAACCGCATTGCGCCTTCAGGAAACCATCACAAATGGGACGTGCTTTTTGCCCGCGTTGACCACTCGCCAGAAACTGAAACTGAAGAGATGTAACACCGCTTTCATCTGCCCGGCGTATACTTTTGGCTATGGCAAATAATACTGGCAATGCCGCGGGTTCTTTCTGCTGGATTGAATTAGCTACTACGGACCAGAACGCCGCGAAGAATTTTTATACCTCGCTCTTTGGCTGGGCGGTTACAGACAAT
>DASRCD010000647.1:0-8218 GCA_035653315.1 Candidatus Angelobacter sp. | reverse complement strand
TGAATTCATAATTTGATAATGAGCGGAAGTTAATCTGAAAGATGACTCACTCTGGTCGGAGACAAAGTTATGACATATTGAGCAGTGAGGAAGCAGTATCGGAAGGAGATTAACGCTAAACAAGAGTTGTGAATCAACCTACGTGCTGTAATCCGCGTTGATATGAACATATTCCGCCGTCAGATCACAGGAAAGAAATTCCAGAGATGCGTTGCCTGTGCCCAATGCAATGCGAATTTCATACACAGGCTCAGACATATAGGCATGCGCCTGATTTGGGTCAAACGGACATGCTGCGCCGTGACGGCAGATTTGTTGTGTCCCAAGATAAATGTTGATGCGCTCTGGATTGACTCGAACACCCGAATAACCAATCGCTGCCAGAATGCGCCCCCAGTTTGGATCAGCGCCGGCCCAGGCGGTTTTTACCAGCGGAGAATTTGCGATTGATTTGGCGATCTGTCGTGCTTCTGATCGCGAACGGGTCTGCTCAATTTTAAGTCGCACCACATGCTTTACGCCTTCGCCATCGGCGACAATTTGCGCTGCCAGTGACCGGCAGATTTTTGTTAATGCTGCCTGAAATTCGTTTTTTACAGACTTGAATTGCACCCCGCTCTTGCCGCTGGCCAGCAGCAGCGCCGTGTCATTGGTGGAGGTATCACCATCGATCGAAATATTATTGAAACTCTGGTCAGCAGATTCTTTCAGGCATTGCTGCAGTTCGCGAGGGGTTGCAATCACATCGGTGAACAAATAAACCAACATAGTCGCCATGTTGGGATGGATCATTCCTGCGCCTTTGGCTACTCCCACCAGGCAGATTTCTTTTTGATTGTAAGTGATGGATTGCGCCGCAACTTTCTTGTGCGTGTCCGTGGTCAGGATGGCATGAGCAAACTGGTCAAAAGCCTCATTTGTGTCGGCCGCCGCGCCAACCAACGACGGCAAGGCATTGTAGATTTTCTCCACCGGCAATTGCACACCAATGATTCCCGTGGATGAAGGAAAGACCTGATGCGGGCGTGCATGGATTTGTTTGGATAGCGTAGCGCAAACATTGGCTGCGGCTTTGAGTCCTTGTTTACCGGTGGCACAATTGGCGTTGCCGGCATTCACGATCAATGCCTTGATTAGGCCATTTCCACGCCGCAAATTTTGCCGTCCGACAGTTACAGGCGCCGCAACAATTTGATTGCGCGTGAAGAGAGCCGCCGCGGAAGCGCCATCGGGAACCAGGACAAGCGCCAAATCAGGCTTGCCGCTGGCTTTAATGCCGGCAATGCATGCGGAGAAGAGAAATCCCTGCGGCAGACGCGCGCTCAAACTCCCAGCCTCACAAGTGGGATCATAATTTGCGCTTCGCGCGGGCCTACAATTTGTGGAATGGGGCCGCGCACCATTGCAATTTCATCACAGGCATACAAGTTTGGACAGTGTACGCAATCCTTATAAATTTTATCGGGAAGCTCATCACGCGTGGCAACGGCAAATCCCATGTGCGAAAAGAATTCAGGAATGCGGGTAAACAGGCATACGCAGGTCACGCGATGGTGTTCTGCTTCATCAAGCAGCGCTTCTACCAGCTTGCGTCCAGCGCCACAGCCCTTGGATGAAGGCATAACGGCGATCGAGCGGATCTCCGCCAGATGCATGCCATAAAGATGCAGAGCGCCGCAGCCGATTACCTGGCCATCATTTTCTGCCACCACGAAATCGCGCACATTCTCACTCAACTCAGCCATAGTGCGCGGCAGGAGCGTGCCGGTCTCTGAATAAGGCCTGATAATGGCGTGTATTCTTTCCACATCTGGCAGGATGGCTTTACGCGTGTGTACCATGTGCCTCCCGCAGTGTGGCTAATTTCTCGCGGGCCACCGCCAACGCCTGCTGCACGCGATGCAACGCGGTCCCGCCAGGAACATCATGGCAGGCAAGCACGCTTTCCACTTTTAAATTCTCGTAAATATCAGCGCCAAAGGCTGAGCTGAATTCGCGCAGCTCGTCAAGGGAAAGTTGGTCCAGTTCACATTCCTGCGCCAGGCATTTTTGTACAACTTGCGCAATGACTTCATGCGCCTGACGAAAAGGCACACCACGTTTTGACAAATAAGTGGCTGCGGCCATAGCGTTCATAAATCCACTTTCGCAGGCGGATTTCATGCGATCTGCATTGAACTTGACCTGCCGCATGAAACCGGCGGCAACTTTCAGGCAATGGATCGCCGTTGCGGTGGCCTCAAACACCGATTCCTGTGTCTCCTGCATGTCTTTGTTATAGGCAAGAGGAAGGCCTTTGACCGTTGTGAGCAGGGCCATCTGGTTGCCAATGAGCCGCGCAGATTTGCCGCGAATCAACTCCAGTGAATCCGGGTTCTGTTTTTGCGGCATGGCGCTGCTGCCGGTGGAGTAAGCTTCCGGCAAGGTGATGAAGGCATACTCCTGCGTGGCAAATAGGATCAGCTCTTCCGCCCAGCGGCTGAGATGAATGCCAAGCAGAGACAAAGCATTCACGAATTCCAGCGCGAAGTCGCGATCACTCGTGGCATCCATGCTGTTGGCGGTTGGCCTTGCGAACCCCAATGCGCGGCTTACCAACTCGCGATCCAGCGGCAGCGTTGCTCCCGTCACCGCGCCGGAGCCTAGCGGGCATTCATTCACGCGCTCACGGCAATCGAGCAAACGTTCGCCATCCCGCCAGAACATTTCAAAATAAGCCAGGAGCCAGTGCGAGGTGAGCACCGGCTCTGCACGTTGCAAATGGGTGTAAGCCGGCATGGTAAGAGATTGGGATCTTTCAGCGCGCTCCAACAGAGCATCCAGAAAATCACCCAGCAATGTCCGAATCTCATCGATTGATTCCCGCACAAACAGCCGCAGGTCGGTGGCAATCTGCTCATTGCGGCTCCGGCCGCTGTGCAGCTTTTTACCCGTTTCACCAATCAGCGCGACCAGCTTCTTTTCCACAAAGTGATGGACATCTTCTGCTTCAGGATCGTTGAAGTAGTTGGCAATCTGTTCGCTGCTTTTGCCGATTTCCACCAGCGCGGAATGAATCAAGCTGAATTCCGCAGGCGTAAGGATGCCTGCGGCTTTCAACGCCTGCGCGTGTGCGCCGCTGGCCGCCAGTTCAAAGCGCAGCAGTTTCTGGTCAAAAGGGAAGGACCGCTGCCATTCTTCGAAATGTGGGTCCAACGGCTGCCGAAACCGGCCTGACCACATCTTCACTTCGTGATCTCCTCCGCTTTTTGCCGCTGCTTAAGCCGTGCCATGGAACGCGCGGGCAAGCCAAGAATGCGGATAAAGCCTTCTGCATCCTTCTGGTCATAGCTGTCACCCATGGTGAAGGATGAGAGGTCTGTGCGGTAAAGCGAGAATTCAGATTCGCGTCCGCCAACGGCAATGTTGCCCTTGTAAAGCTTCAGCGTCACGCTACCAGTCACATCTTTTTGCGTCTGGTTGACAAAGGCATCCAGCGCTTCACGCAACGGAGTGAACCACAGGCCGTAATAAACGATCTCCGCATACTTGAGCGAAATCTGCTGCTTGAAGTGGGCAAGGTCGCGCTCAAGGCAAAGCGCTTCCAGTTCACGATGCGCCGTAAGCAGCAGCGTGCCGCCCGGGGTCTCATAACAGCCGCGTGATTTGATGCCGACAAAGCGGTTTTCCACCAGATCAATGCGGCCAATGGCGTTGCGTCCGCCAATTTCGTTCAGCAATTCGACCAAGGCAACCGGATCAAGCTTTTGCCCGTTGACGGAAACCGGGATGCCTGCTTCAAAGCCGATAGTCACGAGCTCTTCGCGGTCTGGCGCATCCTGGGGAGAATTGGAAATTTGCCAGGTGGAATCAAAGGGCGCGTTGGCTGGATCTTCCAGTTCGCCGCCTTCATGGCTCAGGTGCCAGATATTGCGGTCACGGCTATGGATCTTCTCGCGGCTGGCAGTTACGGAGATGCCGCGCTGCTCGGCATAGTCGAGACAATCCTCGCGGGATTTGAGCGTCCACTCACGCCATGGAGCGATCACTTTTAGCTCCGGGGCAAGGGCCTGAAAGGCATGTTCAAAGCGCACTTGGTCATTGCCTTTACCGGTGCAACCGTGCGCAAGCGCAGTGGCATTTTCCTGCAACGCAACTTCCACCTGATGCTTAGCGATTACCGGACGCGCCAGCGATGTCCCCAGAAGATATTTATGCTCATATTCAGCGCCAGCCCGCAGAGCAGGGAAGACATAGTCGCGCAGGAACTCTTCACGCAGGTCTTTTACGATCACCTTGGCTGCGCCGGTCTTGTGCGCCTTTTCTACTACCGCATCAATGTCCTCACCCTGGCCCACGTCGGCAATCATGGCGATTACATCGCAATTGTAGTTTTCCTTGAGCCACGGAATGATGATGGAGGTGTCCAAGCCTCCGGAATAAGCCAATACAACTTTTTCACGCATGATGTTCCTCATATAAACTTTTGATTTTTCTTACTATAGATCCTTCGGCTACGCGCAAAAGCGGCGCTCCGCTCAGGATTTCGGCAGGAGGCTTCCGCTTACCCGCGTTGCGGGATCGCTTACGCCTCCTAGCGCCTCAACTTTCTCACGCATGATTGCTCCTTGGGGACGAGGTACGCATACCGCTGCCCAGTAATAAAAGTAAAATTGCTTTCTGAATGTGCATGCGGTTTTCCGCCTGATCGAAAATGATGGACCGCTGCGAATCAATTACCTCAGCGGTGACTTCTTCTCCACGATGCGCCGGCAGGCAATGCATAAAAACAGAATTAGGCGCCGAATGCGAGAAGAGGCTTTCATTCACCTGATACGGCGCAAAAATCTTCGCGCGTTCAGCGGCTTCGCTTTCCTGGCCCATGCTAGCCCACACGTCGGTGTAGATGGCATTAGCACCGGTAACGGCCTTGACTGCGTCATTGGTAATTTCAATAAATGCGCCGGTGGTGCGGCCAATCCGCTTGGCTGCGGCGGTGATCTCCTGGCTCGGCTCATAGCCTTCCGGCGTTGCCACGGAAAGGCTTGTGCCCAGCGCAGCGGCAGCCAGCATCAGCGAGTGGGCCACGTTATTGCCATCGCCCACATAAGCTATATGGATCTTGCTCAGGTCGCCGAATTTTTCTTCCAAGGTGAAGAAATCCGCAAAAGCCTGGCAGGGATGCTCAACATCGCTGAGCGCGTTGATCACAGGAATACAGGTATGCCGCGCCATTTCTGTGATGGTTGCATGCGAGAAAGTGCGCAGCACCACGGCATCCACCCAGCGCTCCACGTTGCGGGCAATGTCGCACACTGGTTCGCGCTCACCCAGCAGTGAGTTTGTCTGGTCCATGAACAGGGAAGTACCGCCCAGGCTGGCCATGCCTGCTTCAAACGTGAGTCGTGTGCGCAGAGAGGGCTTTTCAAAAAAAAGAACCAACTGCTTGCCCGCAAGCGCACCACGGAAGTCCGCCGGACGATGTTTGATGATGTGCGACAGTTCAAAGAGCGACTTGGTTTCTTCCGGCGAAAAGTCCTGCGCGGAAACCAGGTCACGGCAGATTACGGGCTGCTCAACCGGAGCTTTCAAAGTTGTAAGGTCATACATTCTTGCCGGCATCATCTTAATTAGTTCCTCCCTGCGGTTGCGGCCTTGGCGGTGCTTTTGGACAGAATCTGGTCAATCTGCTTTACAGCAATATCGATGTGTTGTTTTTTCACGATGAAGGGCGGCAGGAACCGGATGACGGTTTCATCCGTGCGATTCACGATTGTGCCGAACTTTAATAGTTGCTGAAAAAGCTGTTTGGCCAGATCGGCGGATTCCATCTCCATGCCGACCATCAGCCCCTGGCCGCGAACTTCCGCAATGCCGGAATGCTTTTTCTGCAACTTCTGTAATTGCTCCTGTAGATAGCTACCCACCTTCTGAATATGCTTTAACATCTTTTCTTTTTCCAGAATGGTGATGAGCTGCAATGCAACGGCACAGGCCAGCGGGCCTCCTCCAAATGTTGTGCCGTGCATGCCGGGATGAATGCAGCCGGCAACTTTTTCTGAAGTTAGCAATGCACCCAGAGGCAGGCCGCCGGCAATCGGCTTGGCTACCGTAACCAGATCAGGCTGAATTCCGTAATTCTGGTAGGCAAACCATTTTCCCGTGCGTCCCATGCCGCTCTGGATTTCGTCAGCGATAAGCAGGGCATTGTGCTTGCGTGCCAGCTTGTGCGCTGTCTCCGCAAATTGCTGGCTCACGGGACGAATGCCACCTTCACCCTGCACAAACTCAAAACCAATGGCGCAGACGGTGGAGTCGAATTTGCTTTCCAGATCGGCCACATCATTGAAGCGAACAAACTCCACTCCCGGGACCACCGGCGCAAACGGCAGGCGGTATTTTTCCTTGTGCGTAGTGGAAAGCGCGCCAAAAGTCCGTCCATGGAATGCATGCTCCAGCGCAAGAATCCGGTATTTTGGTTCAGCACTGTGGACGCAATTTGCCTGCGCATAAGCGCGGGCCAGTTTCAGCGCGCCTTCCCATGCTTCCGTGCCGCTATTGGTAAAGAATGCGCGGTCCATGCCGGAAATCTTTGTAAGCGCGGCTGCCAAACGTCCCTGGTATTCGTGATAGAAAAGATTCGACGTGTGCACCAGCAGCTTGGCCTGTTTAGCAATTGTCTTGGTGATCGCAGGATGCGCATAGCCCAGCGCATTTACACCGATGCCGCTGAGCAGGTCCAGATATTTCCGTCCCTTATTGTCGTACAAATAGATGCCACGGCCTTTGTGTAAAAGGACGGGATAACGGTCATAGGTGGAGACCAGCAGTTTTGATTCGAGTTTGCTTACCTGCTCCAGGTTCACGCGACCAGGACCTCCGTCCCCGATTCGATTTTGGTGAAATAGAATTCCGGCAAAGCTTCCACTTCTGCCGCAGGCAGAATCCGCACGCGGTTCACACCATGCAGCAGCGCATCTTTGCACGCCTGCAATTTGGGCAACATGCCTCCGGCAATCACAGATTGCTGTGTAAGCGTGGCAGCCATTCCCAGATCTAGCCAGCGAATGACCAGGCCTTCGGCATCCTTCACGCCAGGAACGTCAGTAAGAAAGATCAGCGCGTTGGCGTGGCAGGCCACGGCGCAGGCAGAAGCCATCTGGTCTGCGTTGATGTTGTAATACTGGCCGTCACTACCAAGCGCAACGCTGGAAATCACAGGCACGCAGCCCTGCTGCCAGATCGTCTCAATCCAGCGCGGATCAACCGAAGAGATTTCGCCGACAAAACCCAAATCCGCGCCGTTAGTCATTTTTTTGCGAGCGCGAAACGCCTGCCCATCACCGCCGCAAAGCCCCACGGCGGGCTGGCCAACATTGCCGAGGGCCGCCACCAGTTTTTTATTCATGTGGCCGGCAAGGACCATCACGGCAAAATCGCGCGTCTCGGCATCGGTGACGCGCAAACCGTCAATGAATTCACTCTGCTTGCCCATCTGCGCCAGCATGCGCGTAAGCGCAGCGCCGCCGCCATGCACAACGGCCACCTGATGTTCACTGGCCAGTTGTCTTACGGCCAGCACGGCCCGTTGCAGCAATGCAGAATCTTCCAGCGTAGCTCCGCCGAGTTTGACCACGATTTTCATCTCAGGCCCTCCTCTTCATTCCAGCCAAACATTACATTCATGTTCTGCACAGCCTGTCCGGCCGCGCCTTTTACCAGATTGTCGAGACAGGAGACGATGACCAGCCTCCTGCCGTCCTGCGCCAGTACAAACCCAATGTCACAGTAGTTGGTGTGCAGCGAATATTGAATCTGCGGCAGCTTGCCTGGAGCAAAAACTCGCACCCAGGGCGACTCTGCAAAAAACTTTTGCATGCAGTTATGCACGGCATCAGCCGTCATCGCTGAATTAAGCCGCACGTAAATCGTGGACAAGATGCCGCGCGGGATCGGCAGCAGATGTGGTGTAAACGTTAGCTGCTCCGGCAAAAGCCCAAGCTGTTCCAGAATCTCGCCGGTGTGCCGATGATTGAAAACCGAATAAGCCGAAAGATTTTCCGCCACTTCCACAAAATGCGTTTTTTGCGTCGGCTGCTTGCCCGCGCCGGAAACTCCGGACTTTGAATCGCACACAATGCCGTGATTTACATCAACCACTCCAGTGCGGACCAGTGGCGCCAGCGCCAGAATGATGGAGGTGGCATAGCAACCGGCATTGGCTACCAAAGCGGCTTCT
>DASRCD010000646.1:0-7239 GCA_035653315.1 Candidatus Angelobacter sp. | reverse complement strand
AACACCAGAACCAATTCCACGGCTGAGGACATCAGCACCATGCCCACGGTGCCAAAGAGAATCAGGGCGTAATATTCGCCGCTGCGGATGTTCTGCGCGTCAAGATACTCTAGCGACGCAAGAATGCAGATGCCCGAGATGCAGGGAATCAGGATGTGAAAGAAGATGGAGAAGCTATCCACGCGCACCATGCCGAACCAGCCGGGCGCGGCGAATTGAGGATCGCGGGCCATCCATGCCACCTGATAAAAAGCGGCGGCAATGGCAGCAAGAGTCCCAATGAATGAAATCAATCCCAGGTTCTTGCGGCTGGCTCCTGGTTTGAGCAAAGGGTCTGCCATCATCACAATGATGCCGAATGCCGTGAGCACCAGTTCTGGCAGGATGCGAATGTAGTCGATGGTTTGAATCGGGTTCATCTATTTCTGTCCACCCACGGCAGAATCTTTTTGTGCGGAAGCGGCAATCTTTTGAGTTGCTGCCAACTCTGCGGACTGGCTTTGGTCTTTTGCCGCGACCGTGTTGCGTTGATTTTGTATTGCAGCAGATTGCGGCAGCACATTGGTCACTGCCGGTTCAATGCCCTTGATCCAGTAAGTGGAAGCCACGCCCATTACCAGCGCCATCACCACAAGCGGGACCAATGATACGCGTTCGCGCATATCAATATCAGGCAATGACTTGTTTTCAGCATGATGGATGGGACCGTAAAAGACTTTCTGGTACATCCAGAGCAGGTAACAAGCGCCCCAAATCACGCCGCTGGTGCTCAGGATGGAGAAGAGCATGCTGTGCGGAACCGTGCTCTGGAATGATCCGCTCAGGACCAGGAATTCACCAACAAAGCCGTTCAGCAGAGGCAAGCCAACTGAGGACAGCACGGCCAGCAAGAAGAACGTTGCGTAAACAGGCATGGGTGTCGCCAGCCCGCCGAATTCCCTGAATTCATAGGTATGCTTGCGTTCATACAGCATGCCGGCCACCATGAACAGCGCTCCGGTGGAGATGCCGTGGTTCAGCATCTGGTAAACTGCGCCGTCCGCGCCTACAGTAGTGAGCGTAAAGATACCCAGCACAACGAATCCAAGGTGGCTTACGGAAGAGTAGGCGATCAGCTTTTTCAGGTTTGGCTGCACCAGCGCCACCAATGCGCCATAAATAATTCCAATCACAGCCAGCGTATTGATCCAGGTTGAGTTGTAAGCCGCCTGATTGGGAAACAAGCCGACGTTGAATCGCAGCAAGCCGTATGTGCCCATCTTGAGCAGCACGCCTGCGAGCAGAACTGATCCGGCAGTCGGCGCTTCCACGTGAGCGTCCGGCAGCCACGTATGCAGCGGGAACAAGGGAACTTTTACGGCAAAGGCAATAAAGAAGCCCAGAAAGAGCCATTGCAGGGCCATGGGAGAAAAGCTGCCATGTGCTACTAAATTGCGGAACGCCTCATATTCAAAGTTCTTGTCTGGATTGTGCGTATAGAGCCAGATGACTGCCGCTAGCATGAAAACTGAAGCGACCATGGTGTACAGGAAAAACTTTACCGCGGCATAGACGCGGCGTTCATGGCCGTACATGCCAATCAGCAATGCCATTGGTATAAGCGTGGCTTCCCAGAAAACGTAAAACAGGAACATGTCGAGCGCCAGGAAGACGCCGATCATCGCCATTTCCAGCAACAGGAGCAGGACAAAGAATTCTTTTACGCGATCATGGATCGACTTCCATGAAACCAGCACGCTCAATGGAACCAGAAATGTGGTGAGGATCACCAGCCACATGGAGATGCCATCGGCGCCGAGGTGGTAATGGATGGTCTGGCCAATCCAGTTGTGGTTCACTTGAAACTGGAAGCCCGTTGCACCATGGTCGAAATGCATGGGCAGATAAAGCGACACCACAAACGTGGCCAAAGAAATGATGAGCGCCGCCCAGCGCAGTGTTTTATCATTACGCGGCATCAGCATCAGCAGCACTGCGCCAATCGCGGGTAGAAAGGTGATCAGCGTGAGGATTGAGTTGTCCACTATTTCACCCCCCACCACAGCATGAAGACAATTACGGCTGCACCGCCTACCGCCACCCAGGAAGCGTAAGAGCGGATATTGCCGGATTGCATTTGCCGCAATTCATTGCCAATGCCTTTGGAAGCGGAGCCCGCGCCGTTTACCAAGCCGTCAATCACGCCCTGATCCACGCCTCGCCAGAGCACAATGGTTGAAAGCGCCAGCAGCGGCTTGACGAAAATCGCCCCGTAACTTTCATCTATGTAGTATTTATGCAGAACTAGCAAGTAGATGCCGTGCATTTTAGAGGTAATTTGATTGGGCAGTTCAGGCCGCTTGTAATAGAGCAGCCAGGCGAAAAAGAGCCCAAAAACGCCAGCGCCAACGGAAGCGCCGGCAAGCATCCATTCCTCGCCCGCGCTTTCTTCTGAAGGGCCACCGGCATGAGCGGAGGTGGAATCATTCTCAGCCTTGGCCGCCTGTTCACCTGTGACTGCCGGTCCGGACTGCATGACCGGAGCAAGGAAATGCTCAAAGTGATTGTTGCCACCCATGAATTGGGGAATGCCAACCCATCCGCCAACGATTGAAAGCACAGCCAGAACAACCAGCGGGCCCAGCATGACCCATGGCGATTCATGCACGCCACCGTGCCCATGAGCATGGTCGTCTGCATGACCATGGGAGTGAGAAGCTGCGCCGTGTCCCGGATGCGCAGGAGCATTGGCGGCATGGGCTTCTTCGCCCACATCTACCGCACCCGGCTTGTATTCACCAAAGAACGTCATGAACCACAAACGGAACATGTAAAACGATGTGAGCCCTGCGGTGAGTACGCCTACTGCCCACAAGACGGGGCCGCCATGGCTGCTATGAAAAGCTGAACCCAAAATCTGGTCTTTGCTGAAGAAGCCGGATAGTGGTGGAAACCCGGCAATGGCAAAGGTGGCGATGGTCATTACCCAGAAGGTGACAGGAATTTTCTGGCGCAAGCCGCCCATGCGGCGCATATCCTGTTCGCCGCCTACGGCGTGAATCACTGATCCAGCTCCGAGGAAGAGCAGCGCTTTAAAGAACGCATGGGTCATCAGGTGGAAAATTCCGGCGGTATAAGCGGCCACGCCACAGGCCAGCACCATGTAGCCAAGCTGTGAGACCGTGGAGTATGCCAGAACACGCTTGATATCCGTCTGAGCAAGGCCCATGGTCGCGGCAAAGATCGCGGTAAAGCAGCCGATAACGGCCACAACAACCAGGGCGTTCGGCGCGAGATTAAAGATGGCATGGGAGCGGGCAATCATGTAAATGCCGGCCGTCACCATGGTCGCGGCGTGGATCAAAGCGGAAACCGGCGTTGGGCCTTCCATGGCGTCCGGCAGCCAGACATAAAGCGGAAACTGCGCGGATTTTCCGGTTGCGCCAATCAACAGGCAGATGCCGGTAATGGTGAAGAAGCCCCAGCCAGCTTCGGCTGAAAAATTTCCTTTGGCTATTTGGCTGAAAACATCTGTATAAGTCAGCGAGCCGAAGCGCTGAATGATCAAAAACATTCCGATCAGGAAGGCGAAGTCGCCGATGCGGTTGACGATGAACGCTTTCTTTCCTGCGTTGGCGGCAGAATCTTTGAGGAAGTAAAACCCGATCAATAAATAAGAAGCAAGTCCCACGCCCTCCCAGCCCACGAACATCAACAGATAATTATTCGCCAGCACCAGCGTGAGCATGAAGAACATAAAGAGATTCAGGTAGGCGAAGAAGCGATAATAGCCGCCTTCATGCGCCATATAGCCCACGGAGTAGATATGGATCAGGAACCCGACGCCGGTGACTACCAGCACCATGATCATGGAGAGCTGGTCAAGCTGGAAGCCGAACGGCGCGGAGAATTTTCCGGCTGCGATCCAGGGAGCCAATACTTCAACGTAAGGCGTATCGCCGCCCGGCCATAAGGTCCAAACGGCCCGCAATGCCCAGCCAAAAGCCAGCGCGGTAAAGAGCAGGGCAACGGTGTTCACCACCGCATTTTTAAAGCGACGGCCAAACAGCCCATTGATCGCCGCGCCAATTAAAGGCAGCAGCGGAATTACCCAAAGATTTAGGTTCAGGTTGTTGGTCATAATTTCAGCAGGTTCACACGGTCAACATTCAGGGTCTCACGGGTACGGAAAACCGAAATGATAATGGCCAGTCCAACAGCCGCTTCCGCCGCCGCCACCACCATCACAAAAAAGACAAAGATATGGCCGCTCAATGGAAGCACTCCCGCTCCGCTGGGAAGGGTCCCGGGATGGGTGTTCCAGTAATTGGCAAATGCCACAAAGCTCAGGTTCACGGCGTTCAGCATCAGCTCAATCGACATGAAAATGGTAATGATGTTGCGCTTGAGCAAAAAGCCGAACACACCAAGAGAGAAGAGGATTCCGCTAAGAATGAGATACCAGGAAAGTGGAATCATTGGCTCTCCTTCTTTCCCAGGACTACCGCGCCCATAATGGCGATCAGGATCAGTACTGAGGTGATTTCAAAGGGCAGCAGAAAATCCCGGAAGAGCAGACGGGCAATGGCATGGGTCTCGCCAAAATCGCTGGGGCTTATGCTGACATCACCCAGCCGGTTTGCGCTCTGTCCCATGAGCCACGCCACGGTTGTAGCCAGCACAACCACGCCGGGCACGCCGATAAATAAAGCAATCTGGCTGCCTCGCGATCGCTCTTCCGCTCCGGCATTTAAGAGCATGATGACAAAGACAAACAGCACCATGATCGCGCCGGCATAAACGATCAACTGGATGGCGGCAACAAACTCAGCGCCCAGCAGCAGGTAAATCAGGGCCAGTGAAGCCATGACCACCACCAGCGACAAAGCGCTGTTGATGGGATGGCGCTGTACCAGCAGGTTAATGGCTCCTGCCACACAGATCAGGCCGAAAACGACAAACAGAAATTGATGGATGAACATTCGGTTATGCCCTCCAGGCCACAATCAGGCTGGTGACAATAATATTGGCAATAGCCAGCGGCAGCAGAAACTTCCAGCCAAAGGCCATGAGCTGGTCATAACGGAAACGCGGCAGCGTGCCGCGGATCCATATATAGAGAAAGATGAAAAAGAAAACTTTGAGCGCAAACCACAGCACCGGCAGCAGTGATTGCAGAAGCGGCGGCAGGAATGGCAACGCAGGCCCATGCCATCCGCCAAAGAACAGCAGGCTGGCCAGGCACGCAACGGTGAACATGTTCACGTATTCCGCCATAAAGAACATGGCGAACTTCATGGAGCTGTATTCCGTATGGTAACCCGCAACCAGTTCGGTTTCCGCTTCCGGCAAATCAAAGGGGATACGGTTGGTTTCAGCAAATGCTGCCAGCAGGTAAATAAAGAAGCCGACGATCTGGGGGAAGATAAACCAGTGTGGGATATGTGTATCATGCCCGCCCAATGACCAGCTTCCACTCTGGCTCGTCACGATTTCACGCAGGCTCATGCTGCCGGAAAGCAGCAGAATACCGACCAGGGAAAGTCCCAGGGCAAGCTCATAGCTGATCATCTGCGCGCTGGCGCGAAGTGAACCAAGCAGGGAATACTTGCTGTTGGATGACCACCCGGCCAGGGCGATGCCATAAACACCAATTGAAGTAACACCCAAAATGATCAGCAGCCCAATATTAATGTCGCTGATGCTGCCATTCGAGTGCGTGATTCCGCTGATCTGCAATGCGGTGGTATGCCCGGCAATGGTTATGCTGCCGCCAAAGGGAATCACCGCAATGGAAATCAGTGACATGGCCAGCGCCAGCATGGGCGCAAGAATGAACAGGCCCTTGTGGACATTGTCCGGAACCATGTCTTCTTTCAGGATGAACTTGATGCCGTCCGCCAGCGGTTGCAGCAGACCGAACGGGCCTACACGGGTTGGTCCCCAGCGGTTCTGGATGCGGCCAATGATCTTCCGCTCCAGCCATGTGGTATAAGCCACGCCCGTGAGCATGATAAACACCACAAGCGCAATTTTAACGACAGCAAAGATGATGAACTCTAATGTTTCCACGGTCCCTTGTGTCTCACAGGTCGATGGTTGAACTGCTTGTTAGTCCGCCATTACTTCTTTGTTTGACGGATGGGTGCGATGGTTCTCAACAACATCATTCAAAATCTTGGAGTAACGGCCCAGAGTTCCGGAGGTAAACAGCGTATCGTTTGCCGGGACAATCTGCACCAGTCCATTGCCGGCGCCGGCATTGCTGCGCTCGGCGGACTCCATGTGCTGATCATTGCCGGCAAGCAAGCTTAACCGCGAAAATTCATATCCGGGAACCAGGCGCTGGATTTCATCCAGCATGGCATAAGGGTCAAACGGACTTAATCTTGGCTCAAGATTATTGGCAGTAAGCCAGATGGAATGGCGGTCAGCCTCGCCGGACTGCGCTCCGCGTGTCTGGCCCATGTCCGCGTGTACGCCACGGCCAAACGGAACCAGCTTGCGAATCTCATGGTTCATGCGCTCCGCCACGCGAACAATGATTTCAAAATCGCTCTTGATGGCGGAGATGTCGCCGGCTTTCTTCAACAATTGCAGATCGCCGCAGGTGTTGGTGAACGTTCCGCCTTTTTCATAAGCTGAAGCGGCAGGCAAAACCACTTCCGCCAGCATTGCTGTTTCCGTCAGGAACAATTCCTGTACCACCATGAACGTTGATTGCAGAGCAGCGGGGTCAAAGTTGTAATCGACTACCGGATTGGAGCCGACCACATACAGGGCGGCCAGCGTGCCGCTTTTGGCGGCCTGCATCATCTCCGGAAGAGACATTCCCCTGGTATTACTGAGCGGTCCCCATTCCTCACTGTACTGGTGCGGACCGTTGATTGCGGCGTAGCCAGGAAGCAGGTCGGGATAAAGCCCCATGTCCGCCGCGCCGCGAGAGTTGGCATAGTCACCCAGGCAGATAAATTTAGCGCCCAGGCCAGAGCCGAATTTCACCAGCGCGGCAATGTCAGCGCCTTGCAACTCAGAACCAAAAATGATGACCAGGTCTTTTTGCGCTTTCACGTCATCACGGAACTGCCTAAGCGCGTCATTGGAGGCGATAGATTCATCGCCATTCAAGAATGCAACCAATTTGCCTTCACTGCCCGCGGGTATCTGCGCAAAATTTGCGGCCTGGCGGCGCAGCTTGATGGGCTGCGAATTGGCGATGAACAGTTTTGCCTGATTCAACCGCACATTGTTTCGGATATT
>DASRCD010000645.1:0-17571 GCA_035653315.1 Candidatus Angelobacter sp. | reverse complement strand
TTCAACACCTCTCCGTTGGCAAAGCTTCCACTAAAAGGAACGCAAGAAAAGGGAGCTGAGTTACCAAATGCCGATATATTCAGGCCGCTCACCACTGACCCTGTCTGACTGAAAAGAGCTGAGACAAGCAGCTTATTGCTGCTGGCATCGGTAAAGGTGAGCGCCCAATTGCCTGAAGGATCGATGGGTGCACCTGTTGTTACAGGATTACCGCTGGTGCTTTTGCCGCCGCAGCCGATTAGCAGAACAGAAATAAGAACGAGAAAAAGAGAGACGCGCTTGATCATGAGTGGAGTTCCTTTTGCCGAGAGAACGAAGTAACCGCTTTGTGAGTTGCTGCTATATAGTGCTACACACCTAGCACGGCGTTTCAATTAAAAACACCCATTAGAAGATTTAATTTATTACCTAGTTGAACAAAAATGGACCGGCTAAGGCCGGCCCTTGGGAAGAGGAAATTTTGGAGTAATCTCTCCCGTCCATGTTCTGATAATGCCCTAGTTTTAGTGCAGAAGCAACTATTTATACTGATCGGGAGAGCCGATCCACATGATGATCCTGCCTATAACTGCCACATCTTTATCTGCGGTAAGGATGCGGACGCGATTTTGGTCTGTTGGGTGCTCGGGCACGAGCTGGTAAAACTTGCCTTCCTGCCGCAACCATTTAATGGTGATCTCGTCCCCTTCTCTGGCAGCAACCATTTTTTTTACGAGCTTGCGGTGATCGCGATCAGAAGTATCTATAAAAACTATAAAGCCAGGCTGAATGAGTGGGATCATTGAGTCACCGACGACTCTTGCGGCTTTAATATCGTGGCCGTGCGGAAAAAGCTCAGGGGATAATGTCAGATAGCGATCAATGTTGTTTTCATTGATCACCCAGCCTGGACCTGCTGAGATGCGGTCCTTGAAAAGCGGCACTTGGATCATTTCCACAGCTTCGCCGGTAAGGCCGAGCTTTTCGCGCCTCATGCCAGCCTGCTCCAGCCACCACCATTTATCAGAACCAGCGAGTTCCGCAAGCCGCATAAATGCTTTTTCGGTCGGGCGGTCTGCCCCGGATTCCCACCGGACAATGCTCGGCTGTGTTACGCCGCAATAGGCTGCTAAGTCCTTCTGGATCATTCCAGTGCGGCGGCGCAGCTCTTTTATCTTGTCCCCCAACCCCGCCAATGCAGTCCTCTCCCCTTTTATCCGTTAACGTATATCTGTTGACATCAATTATTCGTGCGCGTATATTGCTAACCCATGGCAAGAATCTTGACCAAAAAGACTAACACGTTACTGGGAGTTCACCTTGCAAGAGTGGCGCTCTACAGGGGGATGCAAGCTCGGATAGCGAAGCAGCTAAAGGTTAGTGAATCTTTGGTCTCTCGCGTTGCACGAGGGCAAAGAAAAAGTCCGCGAGTGATGCGTGCTTTGAAACGGGAAGCACAAGCAATCGAGAAAAGAATTCATAAAGCCACCCTTTAGAGGCGGCAGATAGTTCTTCGGAGTAATTTCATGTCCAAACAAGATTCGCACCGAGCGGATTTTACGTCCCAATTGCCACGCGGGGCGTTGTCGCGCGTGGCTGAGCAGTTGGGAGTAACGCCGCATTTTGTTAGCTATGTTGCCCGTGGGCAGCGCAGGTCGGAACGCATTGAGAAAGCTCTTGCCGAGTACATGCGTACACATCCGCCTGATCCTGACTTCAGAGTCCCACGCGAAATTCTGCGTGGCTTTCCCTCGATACAAGTTTGCATAGCACGCAGGCTCAATGTATTAGACAGCACCGTGAATAGGGTTGTTAGTGGACGTGACCGCTCACGCCGCATCGAGAAGGCGCTGTTTGATGAGGCGGTGAACAGGGGGTATAAGCCCTGATGACACGCCATTCACATCGAGCGGATTTTGTTTCCCGTTGCGCGGCAGATCCCGCGTTTTTCGCTCTGCATTCCCGCCAGCTCAGCACAGAGCAACTGCGGCTCGTGATCTACCTCCGCGATCACGGCACATTCAGTTCATGGGCATGGCACGCCAATAGTGCAGCAGAGAAGGAAGAAGCTCTAAGACTTATTCATTTCCATATCCCTGTGTCAACTACGTCTCCTCAGTTGGCTAACAACACAGGGCAGGCCAGCGCTTCCGCTGGCCTTTTTGATGAGGCTGCCTGATGGCTCATGAGATTTTGCTCACGTTGGAAGAGGTTGCCGCCGCTACGGGCTGGTCCACGAGCACGATTCAACGCAAGGAACGCGCCAATGAGTTGCGCAGCAAGAAAACCGGAAAGCGCGGACGCAACGGGCTTCCCATAAAGAGGTACATTGCCAGCTCGCTGCCATCGGACAAATATCTTCCGCTGCTGAAGCAGCAGGTTTCAGCACAAGTAAGCTCGCTTGTCCTGGTAAAGAAATCTGATTCCGCCGTCCCCAAGATTCTCCAGCCCACCGATCCCGCCAAAGTTGAAATGACAAAAGAAGAGATGGACCAGGCCAATTACAGGTGGGACATCCTTTATCCGATGATCGCATTTGAGAACGCCACCAATGGCCACAAGCCATTGTTCCGCGATGGAAGCGGACGTGAATTTACTTCATTGCGAGAGATCGCACGCTTCAGCTCGGCACAAGGCGGAATACCGGAACGCACGCTCTGGCGCTGGTGGGGAAGGTTAAGAAAATCAGGATGGGCAGGCTTGGTGGACAAGACGCGTGATGATTCCGGCAAGAGCCGCTATTTCACGCAACACAAAGAAGCTGCCGGCTATGCGTTGAACAAATACCTTCACGAAAAGCTGAGCATCCGCCATACCTATGATCTTATGCGGCAGGAATGGCCGCGGCTGCGCAACAACGAGCAAGATGAGCTACCTACCTATGAAACGCTGCGCTCATTCCTGCGTGAGCGTTTGCCCGAGGCAGTGAGCATTGCCAATCGTGAAGGCGAGAGCGCTTACAACACGCATGTTGCTCCGTTCATCCTGCGCGATCCGACTGCACTGCGTCCCAATCAATATTGGGTTGCCGACCACATGCGGCATGACGTGTGGTGCGCCAATTATGATCCGGCAACCAACTCCGCCAAGTTTGGCGATGCGCCCAAGTTTGCGCCCATGCGCCTGTGGCTTACCTGCATTACGGACATGCGCACGCGGGCAGTCATTGGCTCGTCGTGGTGCGTTGATCCCAGCTCTCACTCCATTGCTTCCGCCTTGCGCATGGCCATCACTAAATATGGCGTGCCAGAGTTTTTCTACTGTGACAACGGAGAGGACTTCAAGAAGATCAGCAAAGGCGGCCGCCGTGATTACTTTGGCGACAAGAAGCGCCCCGAGCTGGACCGGGCGAGCATGGGATTGTTGTTGCGGCTCGGTGTAAAGGTTAGCGCATGTCTTCCCTATAACGCTCAAGCCAAGCCAATCGAGAGTTTTTTCCGGACTGTCCATAAGCGTTTTGACAAATTGTGGACGCCCTATTACTGCGGCGAATCACCGGCTCAGCGCCCCGAGGAGTGCTCAGAGGCACTCGCTCTGCACAAAAAGCTGATGAAGTTAGGTTCGCCGCAGGATTCGGCCATGCCTGATGCCGCTGAATTCCTCCGCATGGCAAATCACTGGCTTGAAGTTGATTTCAATGAGCGGTGGGAGCATTCAGGCCGTGGCATGAATGGCCGCAGTCCCAACAAGGTTTTTGAAACTCTTCTGCCCGTTGCACAGCGCAAGCCGCTCGATTTCAGCGAAGCGCCTGAACTTTTCTGGGACCGGCAAAAGCGGACGGTTGGGGAAGGTGGCACCGTCCAGCTCTTCAATCAGCAATACCGTCCCGCCGATCCTGAGAGCTATGCAGCCATGCTTTGCGAATTGCGTCGTGACACAAAGCGCGAACTGATGATCGCCTGCGATCCGCTCAACGTTGGCTATGCCGTCGCTCTCTCGCCTACCGGCGAAGTGCTGGCGCGCATGATTGCGCAAGAGCTGCTGGTGCAGGGCGAACCAACGTCACAGGCCACCATTAGCGCTGAGATGAAGCTGCGTCGCCGCACGTTCAAAGTCCTGAAACAGGTTGGAGCCATGGCGCACCGCACACGGGAACTCGCGGGCGATGTACCTGCCATTGAGCAGTTAAGGCGCAGAGCCATTCAGTCCGCAGCAGTGCCGGTAGTCCATGGCGTTCCTGTACCCAGGACAAAAGCCCCAGAGCCTGATCAACGGTTGCACGTAGATGATATTGCGCATGGTTTTCTTGCGCTGGAAAAGGAGACTGAGAGTGCCTAGATATTCCAAGGAAACGCTTGCCCAGGCGGAACAATCACTGCCTAGCTCTGATGCCGTTAGGGCCATTGTGGATGACTACCGCTCTAAGACGGGCCTCAGCCCCGCGGATTTCGCACATCGGATCGGCTATAGCTACGCTTCAGTGCGGACGTTTATTGAAGACCGCTACACAGACATAGCGAAGAGCGACATTATGCTGCGTAGCGCAATCATGCAGTTTGTGACCACCCATCCTGTAACGCCTTCAGTTATGGCGCAAGGGAAGATGTATGAAACGCAGAACGTAAAACTGATTCGCCAACATTTCTACAGCGCCCTTGATCATGGCAGGGCTTACTACTTCCAGGGCGCGCCGGGCACACAGAAAACATTTGTTATCAAGCATCTGATTGCGGAATTGAACCGCAATGATGCGGCTAACAATGGCCATGGCCGGCGCGCATATTACGTTTACTGCCGCGAAGCCAGTGGCCCTAGAGATTTGCTGCGGCGCATCGCCTTTGCCTGCGGAGTTCGCGCGGCCGGAATTGACGCCACAATTTCAAATCTGCGGTTTGAATTCGCTCGCCGTCGCGCACTTCTCTATCTAGATGAAACCCAGCACATCTCCCGCACCTGCCTTGAAGTGGTCCGCGAATTGTATGACGAGCCGCCGCACTTTGGTCTGCTGTTCGGCGGATCCCACCAGGTGGAAGAGATGTTTGCTCGCATGGACATGCAGCAGTGGCATTCACGTCTGCGCAAAGGCGAGCGCCTGCCGGGCATACAGGAGGATGAAGCGCGAAACCTCATCATTCCCGGCGAACTGGGAAAGGTGAGCAAGGCGCAAGAGGATTGGCTGGTGAAGCAGTCGTATGACATTGATCAGGTCATTGAGCGCAAGGGCGTTTCTTTCAAGGCGGAGCGTGTGCAGTACATCTCCGCCCGCAAGCTCTTTGACGCTATCGCTGTGATCAAAGAAGAGCGCGAAAAGAAGGCCAGCAAATGACACTCACGTTTGAGCAAATCTTCCGTGGACGTTGGGTGCTGGAACATGCCATCAGGCACATCGCCAATCGTGCGGCCAAATCCGCCCAGCTAGGGTTATTCATTCCTTCCACGCATGAGGCAGAGCGCGAAGCTTACGAGATCCTCAACGATGCACGAGCGCAACTAGAGAGGGAGTTCCAGGCGAAACGCCGCAGACGTGCAGCGCGCCAAATAGCAAAACCCGCGCAGCGCAGGAGGACAGTATGACTGCTCAAGTAAAAGATTCCGCACTGAATCCAGCGCGGGAAATTCAAGGAAAGGAGGACGTAGTTTCTTCTACAAGCTATCGCGTGGTGCAGGGGCCTAAAAGCCTCTGCACTGCCGAACAGATTTGCCGCGGCTTTGAGGTTTTAACGCGTGTGATGTTGCACCTGGAACACCGCGCGGTTGAATTTGTTCCGCGCTGGCGCACCGTGCCTGGCGCTGATGCAGACGCACTGATGATCATTTACGGCTTGCGTCTCGATCTCACACACAAATATGCGTGCATGCGCAAAGCAAAGCGCGCTCACAAGGCTGCGGCCTAGAGAGGGGAATGTGTTCCATTGCCAGTAATGAATATCAACTTCGGAATTGGAGGGCTAAATGCCGGACGAGACGCTAACCGCAAAAGAGATCGATGAACTCGCATTCAAATATGACCAGTTGGATGCCGAGATTGAAAAGCAAAAGGAGACACTCAGCCGGAAGAAAGATGAATTGATTCGGCTCACGCAAACCCATGGCACCGTGCCGCCTCGCGCTGTGAAGTCCAAGCGGATCGAAGGCGAGGAATGGGAAGTTACGGTGAGCATGGGGCAATCCGTGGAGATCAACGGCAACGCGGTGGTGAAGATACGGAAGGCGCTCTACGCAAAGCGCCTGGTTGATTTCTTCGCACGCCTATTTGAAAAGGTGGAGAGCTACAAGATGGTCAAAGGCGCACAAGAACTCATGGCCAAGCCTTTGCCCCCAACTGCTCCCCGCAAGCTGCGGCAATGGTTCGCTGAAGCCGTACAAATCAATGACAAAAAACCATCACTAAAGGTTGACCGCAAAAAGAAGGAGACACCATGAACGCATCTGAAGCTCGGTGTGGCATGAGCACCAACTTAGAAAACCTTCGAGCCGCGGAAAACGAAGCTGAGCTATTGCAACAGCCGAACGAGGATTTCCTGAATGTTTTTCTCGGAGCTTTGTCTCTCAGCGTTTTGTCTGACGTATGGAACGGTGCCTTAGAAACTGCGCTCAACGTTATGCGCAAGAGAGCGGCAGGTGAGGAATGAGCGACGGCACAGCTCATTGCGTGGAAGAAAGATTGTTCGGCCTGGATTGTTTCACCGAGCAAACAATTGAATGGGTTGATGCATACCTGGAGGGAAAGAAAAAAGACGGTGCCAGAGATTCCGCCAAGAAGCCTGGCTCCGCCCGTTTGCCCAACAAAGGAAGGAAGGCATAAGCGTGCCGGTCCTCCCCGCTGCAATGATAACCCAAAGGCCCGTACAACTCGGCCTTGGTTTTGACCTCGATGTATGGCCGACGATGCGCGGCTGGCACCTGGAGCAATGGCAAGTCCTGGTGCCAGCCGCACTGGCTGCGCTGGAACAATCTTTTCAGGAATTCAGCAGCAGCCGTTGCGCCTGCACGGCGCGCAAGATGCGCAACACGCCATTCTGCCGAGAGTGCATGGAGGTATTGAAGCGCGCAAAGCTTCTTCGCCAGTTCAACATCTTTACCAAGATCGTGGATATGGCTGGAGGAACGTGGAAAGAAAACATTGGGCGCGCTTTCCTGCGCCATTACGACCTCTGCCGGGATTATCTGCTGAATACCCGTCCTAAGCCGGCAATTAAAAAGATGCCGCTAAAACGGAGGGCCGCATGATGAGTTCGTATGGTTACCAGCTCAAAAAGCTAGATGATCGCTGGATCATTGTGTGCGATGGCGCTCCGCAATACGCATGGAGTGGATCGCGCTGGGTTCCCATCGCCGGCACAGTCCAGGCATGCAGTTTTGCTTCACCCGCGGAAGCTCACCGATACGTGTCAGAGAACGGACTCGGGGAAGGGCAGGGCTTAGATGCACTGTGACCAGATTAACTTGAATGGCATGGCCATGATCATTTGCCGCAGCGGATCGCGGCCTAAATGCAAGTTCTGCCGCACCAGGCCGGCCACCAAGCTCTGCGATGCGCCAGTAGGAAGAGGCCGTACCTGTGATGCGCAGATGTGCGAGCAATGCGCGCTCACGCTGAATGGCGACAAGGACCTTTGCCCGGATCATCGCTGTATTCCAATTCAACTTCCCCTGATCGGAGATGCCGCATGATCACAAGCACGCGTTACATACTTCTCACCAACATTGAATTCGTACAACTTCTAGCCCCCTCGTCCGTGCCACCACTTCGATTGTGGTGCCATGCCCTCCTGATAACCAACCCGGACAGCCATGACAGCTTGTTCGACCAAAACACAGTCAGGGGTTTTGGAACAGGCTCAGCGTGGAGCGTGTTCACACATTGGCTGCCGCCTGGGAAAGTTAACTTTGAACTGAAGCAGAACCTTTCAGACAAATCCGCAGTGTTCCTCTCACACAATGGCGACGTAAAGCCACTCTTCTACGGGGCCGAACTGCGACTATCGGACGTCATCTCGTTTTTTCTGCAATCATCTGACGCATCCGCTTCAATCGACGTACACGAGCAGACGGGAAACCTTGATGCGCTATGGGATCTGCTCGTGTTGAAGGTCTCCAAGTACTGGAAAGCTCCTAACATGCCGCTGGCCTCATACTTTTCTACCCATGCAGTCCAGTCTGCGCTGAGGAGTGGCTCATGAAGCGCCCTCGCTATATTCAAATCAAGCTGCCGTTTCACCGCATGAAAGTGCAGGACTTTTTGCCCTTCCAGATAGGCGGCAACATGGA
Source organism: Candidatus Angelobacter sp. (assembly GCA_035653315.1). GTDB lineage: Bacteria > Acidobacteriota > Terriglobia > Terriglobales > Acidobacteriaceae > Angelobacter. The sequence continues at coordinate 9,381 of DASRCD010000645.1, read as the reverse complement.
GTTAATCCTGGAAGAGCGCACCGCATGCGCTCTAGCCAATGCGCTCCTAACGTACTTTCTGGAAGACTGCGCTGTCACCGTTAACCCTGAAGTGACAATCCAGCAATTCATTCCACGTAAAACGAAAAACAAAAATTTAAGGGGGGGTAAACGCCAATGTTCAAAGTGACATTTGATTTTGGTGATTGGGAAATTTCCACCGAGGTTTCCACAAGCCGCGAGGACCATGCCGCGAATATCGGGAAGGCGAAGCTGTACAGTATCGCGCCCGAGCTGCGGCATCTGCTGCGCAGCAGTGAAATGCCTACGCCGAAAGTTACAAGGTTGGGGCCTAAAGCTGCGTGAATTTCCAGCTCCAATTCGGCTTCAGCGACTTTGGGCCGGTGGAAGTTACCGACAAGCACGCGCATGACGTGCTTACGGGAAAGTATGGACCATTTCCACTGACTGCGTTGCAGTCACGAGTTTTAGGTTTGCTGCTTTCCCACCAGGGCGCGAAGAATGCAATTCCTCTTCGCGATGTGGTGGGCAAGCTGCGAGCGCGGTACTCGAAGAACTACAGTGAGCGTCAAGTGAAAGAGGCCGTCCGCGGACTCACTGTGGATTTTCGAGTGCGGATCGCCGCGCCCCGGACAGGCAAAACCGGGTATTACCTGGTCACAACCTCCGCCGAGGCCCGCGCCGCAGCGCGCCCTTATATCGCCGAAGGCATCAAGCTTTTTCAGCGCGCGCGTGTCCTGCTGGACCAGCACGACGTGGCTGAACTGGACGGCCAGATCAGGCTTCTGCTCGAAGGCAAAAAGGAGATCGCGTGATCAATCCATCCATCCGTCAACTCATTCTCGAAGCTGCAAGTGAGATACAAAACCAGGGACTTGTGATTACTCCCAAGGGACACCACTTGCTCAAGCTAGTCCGCGAAGGCCGCTCTTATGCAGAGGCAGAAAAAATTGTTGATCTTGCCTATGACGAGGAAGGCTTTCCACTGCGCACCAATGTTGCTTAAACCTTTAATCAATTCTGAATAGAAAAGGAGTCTCATGAGCACCAACGCCCAGGCAGTTGTTGATTTGGCCGGCCAACTCTCTACCGCGGCCGCTGCCGCGCAAAATGATTATCTTCAACTTGAGAAAGAATACGAAGCATCGCAAGCAGACCTTCAAACGGCCAACCAGGAGAATGAAACTCTCATTCAGCAGAACGCTTCACTGCAAGATGATCTGAGCGCAGCGCAGCAGAGCGTGAGTACCCTGACTTCTCAAGCCGGCCAAGCCGCCAAGTGGGCAGCCTTGGTTCAGCAGCTCGCCAAGTACAATGCCAATCTTCATCTTCAACAATTGCCATTCACCAAAGACCCGAATGCTCGGCCAACGCTGATATGGTTTCAACCCGGAAATTCCGGCAACACAGGGGGAGCATCTGCTGCCAAGCATGGGACGTGGGACATTGCCGACAATCAGGACTGGTCCAGAGATTTTTCCATTCAGCCCGTAGCAGCATTTGATGACTACATCTGGGGGCTGAACATCCATCAGAAATCCATTCCTTTAAGCCGCGCCTTGCAGGTCACTGAATTTGAAGTTGCCGATGAAGATGTAGCCGGGCTCACCGGCATTGAAACCAATTTTGAGCACTCAATTAACCTCACGCGGCGCAATGCCGGCATCCAGGCGTTGCTCGGCAAAGACAAAGACTTCATCACCGGCCAGATCGTCACCAACCAATGGCGTTACTTCGATATTGGGTTAGGTGCATGGATGGACACCGGCATTCCGCTTGATCGCACACTATTCGGCACCGGGAAGCACATTGAACTGATCAGCGAGTTCACCGAGAACTCAGATGGCAGTGTGACCAACGTAAGTCTAACCATCAATGGCGCGCTGCATTCGTTGAATAAAACCACTAAGCCAAAAGCTACGACCTGGCCCGCCTATCTTCAGATCGGCTGGCAAATGGATCCACTTGTGCCGGTCTCGATGAAGACGAAGGTTTGGAATATGGAGCTTTGGTGGCTTTAATGAGCACTCAACCACAAAACCAGACTTCCTCTGTTGCAGGCGATTCCAGGGAAGTGATCCGTTGCGACCATTGCCATCTCGTCCAATTCAGGACCGGCAACAATCTTTGCAGAAAGTGCCGGAAGTCTTTTGACGGGGAGGAAAGATGCGCGGACGGCGGAGATGCATCCGCTTCCGCGCGTGTGGTTGCAGATCAAGAGTCGGACAGACCGAACGGCCTGGACGTGGGTGCTGCTGTTCGCATCCTGCGCCAGGCGCACGGCCTCTCGCAACGTGACGTGGCAAATGGCATGGGCGTACCGCGCACTTATATCAGCAAAATTGAAAGACATCATGCCTCACCGAACGTTGAGTCTATTTACCGCTTGGCAGGAGCTATTGGCGTGCCTGCGTTTGTAATTATCGAGTTCGCCACGATGCTGCGCGAGGCAGCACTGGAACATCGCGCAGCATGATTGAGATTCAAATGCCGGCCAGCACTGAAGCGGAGACCGCCATCCTTGGCGCGATCCTTCTGGACAATTCCGCGTGGGCGCAAGCTGCGGAAGCATTACAAGTGGAAGATTTCATGCTGGACTCACATCGGCGCATCTGGCTTCGCATGATGGAGTTGGCGGAGGCGAACCGGGCAATTGATTATGTAACGCTCACTGAGCAGCTCAAGCAACACAAAGAAGTTGACATGGTTGGTGGGGTGGCTTACGTTACCTCGCTCACTGACGGCCTGCCCCGCGTCAAAAACATAGAGCAGTACGTCCGGATCGTAAAAGATAAGTCCATCCTTCGCATGCTGATTCATGCTACGAGCGCAATTCAAACCGCAGCCCTTGAACAAAGCGAAGATGCACAGGCGATTCTCGCCGCGGCGGAGTCTCAGATATTCGCCATTTCTGAAAAGAAGATCAGCGATGGATTCAGCACGCCTGGCCAAATACTTGAAAGCTCATTTGGTTCTATTGACGCGCTGTACGAACGTGGCCAGCGCGTAACCGGCCTCGGGACCGGCTTTGAAGACTTTGATGCACTCACTAGTGGGCTTCAACGTTCGGACTTGATCATCATTGCCGCACGCCCCTCGATGGGCAAAACAGCTTTCGCAATCAATATTGCGGAGAACGCCGGCACAGAACAAAAGAAGGTTATCGCAGTCTTCAGCCTAGAAATGTCCAAGGAGAGTCTGTTGGTCCGCATGCTTTGCTCAAAGTCCCTGGTCGATTCGCACAAGCTGCGCACCGGCTTTCTGAGCAAAGAAGATTACAACAAACTTGTGATCGCGCTCGCTACTCTGGTGGAAGCGCCAATCTTTATAGACGACACACCAGCTATTTCGCTTTCTGAAATGCGGGCCAAATGCCGGCGTTTGCTCCAAGCCCAAGGCCGCCTTGACCTGGTAATAGTGGATTACCTCCAGCTACTGACTCCACCGGCGCTAAGAAAGAACAGCAACCGCACCGAGGACGTTTCAGCAATCTCCCGCGGGTTAAAAGCCCTTGCCAAAGAATTGCGCTGCCCGCTGATCGCGCTTTCTCAGTTGAGCCGCAATCCAGAGAACCGCTCAGATCCCAGACCCCAGCTTGCCGATCTCCGCGAGAGCGGCGCAATAGAGCAGGATGCCGATGTGGTGGGCTTCATTTTTCGTGAAGAGGTTTACCACCCGGAGGATCCAGACCTAGAAGGACTTGCAGAGCTAATCATCGCTAAACAGCGCAACGGACCAACGGGCACGGTGAAGCTCGCTTTCATCAAGCGTTCTACCAAATTTGAAAATTTAGCAAAGGAGGCAATGTGAGCGAAGACGATTTACGCAAATTTGGAGCCGAGACTTCTGAATTACTCGACCTTGAACTCACGTTAAGACTCACGCAGCGTGAAGTAATTTTTGTTCTCGCAGCATTGGATCATGCGCTTGAACGGGACCGGGATGCAACAACGGACGGTGAACGCTGTTTTGACAAGTGTGACACCGAGAGAGTTGCCGAACTTTCATCACGTCTTGATGCAGCCGTTTTTGTTCCGCTTAAGGGGGGACGCATCATTTGATGGTCCTCTGTAACAAATGTTTCTCGAAACAGATGGAGAGACGCCCAACCATTCACGAGAGTGCCGGGCTGGATAATTGCGCCTGCTCACCAAATCGCGTTCAGCATTGTTTCAAGGCTGATCTGCCGGCAACCGCTGCCACGGATGCAGTCCAGGCGCAGCCAGCTAAAAAACAAACCCGCAAACCCGGCGCACGCGTGAAGCCGGCCAACCAGGGTGATCTTTTTACCGCATAAGGAACCTAGTCTATGACTACACTCGTTGCTCAATCATCTTTACCCCTCGCTCAACCTGCCAAAGAGCCAGAAATATTGTTTGTTGATAAGGTCCTCGTTGTCGCTCATGCGCCGGATTGCAAATGCGTAGCAACTGCCACATCCACCATGGACAAGCATGTTCTTGCCGTCATCGTGAATCAGTGCAGAAAAGAACATACGGAAACCGCATCGCGCCTTAGGGAAGCGGCCAAGAATCGCGCTATTTCACATATTGAAGCCCATTTTATTGAAGGGTGAGCAGATAAAAATGACTAGAAGGACACGAGTTGAAGATCCCATGATCTTTACGGCAATTCAGTATTTGGATCCTGAAGAGAACCGGGATCCCATCTACTGCTCTCTGCGCGGCATTCCATTGCGCGGCTCGACTAAACATCGTAAGTGGACTCCGCTCCGTTTCACGCAATGCGTTATAGCGCTCGCAACAATTGCCTTCGCGCTGGTGCTCATGGCGCACATCTGGAGGCAGTTATAACGATGGCGCGAATTAAAAGAGATCTTTCATTTAGACAGTTGACGGCTATCTATAAAGACCCGAAACGTCTGCATGACTATGAAGCCGGCCTCCTGCGCGGCATTAGAGCAGCAGCAGAGTTCATCGGTGAATTTGATAGGCAAATAAACCATCCTTATCGAATGGAGGATTGCGTTCTTGCCAAATTCAATCTCTTGAAAGGCCGTCCCAGAAAGAAGCGATCATGAAAAAACTTAAGATTTCACATTCACTCGCCTTGCCCGCAGATGCAGTTACTCAAACTTTAATTGTGTTTGGCGGCAAGGGAATGGGCAAAACCAACTTTGCCACTGTGCTTGCTGAGGAATTTAGCGCCGTAGCCCAGCGCTTCTCAATCATCGATGCCGTGGGAGTCTTCTACGGCCTTCGCCATTCGGCAGATGGCAAAGGTCCTGGAATTGAAGTGGTGATCCTTGGCGGAACTCATGGCGATATTCCCATCGAGCCAACGGGTGGTGCTGTGGTTGCAGACTTTGTTGCAGATGAGGACGTGGATACCATCATCGATATATCGCGTCATCCCAGCGGAAAAATGTGGACCGTTAGCGAGCGCATAAAGTTCGTTGCCGATTATTGCACGCGGCTTTATGAAAGACAGGGTGAGCGTCGCCGGCCGCTCATGCAGATCATTGATGAAGCGGCCCGCTTTGTGCCGCAGCAGATCCCGCATGGCGCAATCGATATTGCACGTTGCTCTGGCGCGGTTTCGATCCTGGTTGAAGAAGGGCGCAATGTAGGCATCGGCGTTTGCTTGCTTACACAGCGATCCGCCCGCATGAATAAAGCGGTCACTGAATTAGCGGATTGCATGATTTCCTTCCGCATCGTGGGTCCGCTTTCGATCAAAGCCGTTCTCGATTGGTTTGGCGAACACGTTGAAAAGAGTCGGTGGAAGGAACTTCTTGAGCAGCTCCGCAAGCTTCCACGCGGCAATGCTCTTGTGGTCTCGCCTGGATGGCTGGGTTATGAAGGCAAGGTCCTCATTCGCGAGCGTAAGACTTTCGATTCTTCTGCTACGCCCGAAAGCGGACACGAGCGCCGCGCCCGCGGCAAAGGTGCCAAGCCCGATCTCACTCGCTATCTGCAACGGATGAAAGAGACGATTGAGCGGCAAAAGGAGAATGATCCCAAGGAGCTGAAGAGGCGGATCGTTGAGCTTGAGCAGCAGCTCAAAAGTCAGCCGGCTCCAGCCAAAGCAGATGCCAGCACTACCGCAGAATTCCGCATTCTGCAAAGGAAACATTCTGAGCTACTGCGCGCAATGGAGGAATTGATGAAAGTCACTTATAAATTCACCGCCATTGGTTTCGATAAGAGTGCCATCAATCCAGAGGAATTGAAGGATCTCTTCGATGCTGTCGCTGCAAGCATAGCGCGTCACACAAATACAAAAATGACCCAGCGTTTTGCCGAGATTGAAAAACTAAAGATTGAAGCAGTCAGACTACAGCGCAAGGTATCTCTACTTTTAGAAGAAGGCAGCAAGAAGAAACCGGAAGCAATAAAGCTGGACATTAAAATTCACAACAGCAACAAGCGTACTGAGAGCAAAAAGACCGTATCTAATCCTACGCAACAAAATGGTGATACCAACGTCGATCTTCCGCCAGCAAAGATAAAGCTGCTCAACTCCATTGCTGCATTTGAATCAATCGGGATGAGCGCCGTTCCAAAACCAGTAGTCGCTGTTTTCGCCAAAGTCAGTCCCTCATCGAGCGGATTTGAAAACAACATGGGGGCGCTCCGTAGCGCTGGATTCATTGAATATCCGAAGCCTGGTACAGCCTCTCTTACCGAAACTGGGCGGAGTCTGGCCCAGCCTCCAGATACTCCCGCTAGTGCGGAGGAATTATTGCAGAGAATTGAAAGTATTCTTCCTCCAGCAAAAGCTAAAATCATCAGATCCCTCGCCACGCATTATCCCGATCCTGTTGCGAAAGATGATCTCGCGCGCGAGGTCAATGTCTCACCCACAAGTAGCGGCTATGAGAACAATTTAGGTGCGCTCAGAAGCATGGGAATGCTGGATTATCCAGCTCCCAAACAAGTGCAACTCGCCCCTTGGGTAATAATGGAGACGGAGTGATTTGCCACGTTTTTGCATTTGCGGATGCGGGAAAGAACTACTCACGGCTGACGGCTTTACAGACTACAGCCGCAAGCGCCGCTTCGCCACGCAGTTGTGCTATAAGCGCGATAAGGCTCAGCAATTGCGCGACGCACGAAGAAAGGCCACCAAGGACGGCCGCTGCCCGCTGTGTCACCAAAAGATTCCCGGTGGAAGGAAGATTGAGAAAGGCGTAAGACATGGCAAATGAACCTGGAATAACTGATGCTCAACTCAGGCGTTTGCAAACGCTATGGGGACAATACGCGCGCCATGAAATGATAAAAAACTCGCGCGAGGAAAGGCTGCACTGGGCCTCCACTAATGCGCAGAGGGCGATCTTCACTTTTAATGAGCTATCTCTATCTGAAGCTTCAAAGCTCATAAATTTGTTGCAATCAAATCTTGGCCTAGCTGAGACCAAACCAAATATGCCACGTCGCCGTTACCGCTCACGGATCAAAGATCGCGATCTCGCTCATGCAGCCGGTACCGAAGGCAGACGATCCGCAACTAAAAAGCGTGCTACCATGGCCAGCGCGGAAGACCTCCAGATGATCGACAATCAACTTACCGCCATGCACTGGACCCGCTCACGCCTGGATGCTTTCCTCCGATCCCCATCCTCACCACTAGGAGTGCGCAGATCTAACCCATGCATTCGCACAGTTGGGGATGTAAACCGCGTGCTCGATGGATTGAGAGGAATAGAGAGGAAGAAAACACAGGGGATCAATGGCCAAAATTAAAGTAAAAATCGGCTCATGCTCCATGTTTATAGTTGGGATGAATATCAATTGCCCACTATGCGGCGTTCTTGTGCGCTCTGGTGAGGGACACCAATGCGAGTTAAAACCCGCCAAGCGTGGGCCTCGCGCAAGACGAACCAAGGCAGTAGGTAAGTAGGTGGATTCCCTGATTACACACTCTTAGCACTCCATGCTAATCTCCAGCTACATACATTGAATGTCTTACCTCAATATGACAACTCCGAAGACACCAGCGCCAAACGGGATGCGCCTCCCTCTGGTGACTGCGCGTACAGTAAGCGCAAGTTGGGCTGCTCAGTATCTCGATATGAGCGTCAATTCCATTTATAAACTTATCGATGAAGGAAAGCTCAAAGCTTACCGGCATGGAGACCGCGGCTGGTTCAAAATCCTCACCACATCTGTCTTTGACTATGAGACTGGGATGCAGAAACAGTTGGGTATTGAGCCGGCGAAGAATACCCCAAATTAGCGGCTCTTTTGTGACCGTGGGATGACCGTGGGATTAATGGGCTCGCTCATTGTGACGCTGATCACTTCATTCAATAAATACGCGCCTTTCCTCGCTTTTAACGTCTATAAATAGGCATCCTGACCTCGGGACACTCCACAATCCTCATCATCCCTCCTGACGCCTCTATATTTTTCAACAACTTAAATAAAACATATCCCACCCCCCCCGCTGCCATCTATCGGCTGTATACCCCGCGCTGGCGCCCTCATATCCCGCTATATATCGCATCATCCCGCGATCTCCCGCTGCTGTCATATACTTCCTGTAATCCCAATTGGCGTGAACGCGTTACTAACACATACCTGATAAAATATTTCTGCAACCATAGATTTTTCACCGTGCGGAGAGGTGCGTGAGTGGTTGAAACGAGCCGCCTCGAAAGCGGCCATACCTGAAAGGGTATCGGGGGTTCAAATCCCTCCCTCTCCGCCAGTCTTTCGTTTTTGCCCTTTGGAAGATCAGATCAAAGGGCTTTCTATATGTGGGATAAAGACTTTTGCCGTCGATGCGGCAGTTCGAAAGTACCATTTTAAGCAGTTTGGCTTGATCTTCGGGTTTCTGCGCAACTTACAGAAAATACGCCTTATTAGCGAGTTCGAAAGTCTTTTTGGCCGTCAGCAGCACATCAGGGCTTGCCTGCTCTAAACCCTGCATCGCCATCAATATCTGCTGCTCCTCCAGTTGCCATTCAGCCGTTTTTCGTTGCCAGAATTCCGGCGAGATCACGCCATCCAACTTATCGCTGTACGCCTGATCCATGCGGTTCCGTACTGCGGTAAGGCGTTGTTCCAACTTCTGCCGCTGCTCTTTCGCAGCTGCGTGTGTGCGTGTTTGACTTTCGCCAAGAGCGCTGACGATCTGGGTCGTGACATCATCAGGAACGTAGATGTCTTGAAGGATTTGGCCCAAGCGTTTTCCAGTTCTTCTTCACGGAAGAACGGAAGCCCACATTTGCCTCTGAATCCAGTACAGCGGTAATAAATGTATTTCTGCTTCTGTATCTCCGCAGTCACCATACAATCATCGTGAGCACAGTTAAGTAGTCCGGCAAAAGCAAAGTTGTGCTTACGGTACTTGCTGCGATTAAAGCTGCGAAAAACTTCCTGGACTTGCTGAAACAGGTGTGCTGAAACCAGC
>DASRCD010000644.1:0-2860 GCA_035653315.1 Candidatus Angelobacter sp. | reverse complement strand
TCGGCTCATGCTGGCGCGCGATCGCAGCTTTGATTTTGATCTGGTACTGGTTGGGCAACTGGGATGGCAATTTGATGATGTCCTTGAGCTTTCGCGGAACGGCGCTGGTCCTCGTGGACGTATCGTTCTGGCCGGTGCTTTGCCCGACATGGATTTAGCTTTGCTGGTGAAAGGTGCGAGTCTTGCTGTGTTCCCGTCTTTGTATGAAGGTTTTTGTCTGCCCATGGTAGAGACTATGGCTTGCGGTGTGCCAACCATCGCGGCGAAGACTTCATGCCTGCCAGAAGTTTCCGGTAATGTTCTTGCCTATTTTGATCCACTTTCAGTAGAGGACATGGCTGACTGCATGGGATCTGTATTGGTGGACCGGCAAAAACAAGCGCGGCTTACGCAACAGGGAATTGCGCGGGCCCGTGAATTCAATTGGGAACGCTGTGCCCGGGAAACTCTGCGGATTCTGACGCGTGCTGCAAAGAACGGAGAGTGACCGCGGGTGGACCGGCTTCATCCAATTCGGCTAAATTCTTTCCGGCAGCCCGGAGTTCGTGAAGAGCTATTGATTGTAACTATTGTCCTGGGCTTGGTGATCGCTGCCCTGGCCAGTCCTCTTGCATTGCCGCTGGCGGTAAGTGGAGCGGTATTCGTTCTTGCAGCGCTACGCATTAAACCTTTGCTGCTCGTTGTAATTTTTTTTCTACCGATTACTCCATTTCTAAACTGGAATTTTCCTATCAGGGACCTGAGCACGCTGGTTCGGTTGGCTTTTTTTGCAGGAACCGTTGTGTATCGTGTGAGCCATCGCAAAGATTTACGCCAGTGGCTTTGGTCTGGCTGGTTGACGCGTGCGCTGCTGGGTTACTTTGCGGTCGCAACTCTCTCAGCGGTATTTTTCAGATCACCTACGCTGGATGCGCAGCGAGAACTCATGCGCCTTGCTTCTTATACCTGCTTCTACTACGTAATTACAGATTGGATAGAACGCATAGACGACATTGCGACGATCCTGAAAGCATTGATGGCTTCCACTATGCTTGTGGCGCTCTTTGGTTTCTACCAGATCGTGATTGGTGGTTACTCCGCAATTTATGACGTTCTTTATCCCGTACAGGAAGAGCTGTTGCAGATTCCACCATGGGAAGGGCGCATCACGTCATTTCTAGAACATTTTAATGGTCTGGCGGGCTACCTGAATCTGGTGATTCCTTTTTGTCTTGGGTTTGCTTTGTGCAGCGCTGGGCCGGGCCTGCGCAGGTTGAGCAGATGGTGCTTTGCCTTAGCCAGTATTGCTTTGGTATTTACCCAAAGCCGCGGCGGGCTGTTGGCATATGCAGTCATGCTGGTAGCAAGCGCATGTTTTTTTGCTCCCACACACAAGACCAGAATGCGGAGAATCGCGTTTGTTGTGGTCGCATTGATAATCACTGGCGCTCTGGCGGGAATCTTTTTCCAACGCCTGACTGAAGTGGATGAGTTTACTGCCGTCTCCCGGCTGGCAATATGGGGAGGAGCGCTGACGGTTTTTGCGGGATCGCCACTCACGGGCATTGGTTATGGCAATTTGCGTGGGCTTCTGGGCGGGCTCATTGGTTTGCCAGACGGATGGATGGGCGATGCTCATAATTTATATCTGGAGCTTCTGGCTGAAACCGGCATTGTTGGTTTTTTGACTTTTGCTGTATTGATTGCAATTGCTCTGCGTCTTGCATTGAAGCACTATCGTAATTCCCGTGACGAGTTCGGACGTATGATTGGGTTTGCCGTGTTTGCCGCGATTTGCGGAGTGCTGGTGCATGGCACAGTCGATTATCTTTTCCATACTACGCCGCAGGTGGCAGTATTATTTTTTATGGTTTTGGGAATGCTGAAAGGGTCGGCGCCCGAAATGCAAGTGCAATAAGCCGACGCTTTAACAACGCAAATGCAGAAGCAGTTTGCGAGTGATGAATCAATAATGATGGAAGTAGTTCCGGTCTGTAATTTATGCCAGAGCGACCGCATACAGGCGGTGGATGCAGTCTTTAATTTCTGCCAGTGCGGGGCGTGTGGTTTTATATTTGACAGCCCGCGGCCAACAGCGGAGGAAGTGGCACGCTTTTATTCACAGCCGGAAAAATATCATTCATGGCTTAAGGCAGAGCGTGCGCGAGATGCGCTTTGGAAGCGGCGGCTGAAAAAAATGCTGCCATACAAGGTTCCGGGCAATCTGCTGGACATTGGCGCGGGCACGGGGCAGTTTCTTCACCATGCCAGACCATTTTTTACGCATGTAGCAGGGACTGAACTTTCCGGCAGCGCCATTCAAATTGCGCAACAACGCTATGGGATCGCGCTCCATGCCGGTCAGGTTGAAGACTTGGAACTTCCTGCCGAATCCTTTGACAACATTACTTTATTCCATGTGCTGGAACATGTCCCTGAACCGGCCAAACTAGTAAGCATCTGCCATGCTTTGCTGCGAAAAAATGGTGTTTTGTTTATTGCGGTGCCGAATGATGTTTTGGCTTGGACCTCAAAGGTCAAGAGGCTGGGCAAAAAAATGGGGCTTAAGGCCTTCGCTAAATTCAGTCCGGTGCTGGGAATCTCCCGCGCTGGAACATCGCGGGAGATACATCTTTCGCACTTCACACAACCAGTGCTTCGCCAGTTGCTGGAAAATACAGGTTTTGTCCTTCTTGAGGAATCGCTTGATCCTTATTATTCTTCGGCCAGTTTGCGTCGCATATTTGACAATGCCTATTACATGACACATGCATTGTTGCATGGCATATGGAAAATAAATCGCTATGATACTATTTGGATGATTTCACGCAAAACATGAGTTCACTTCAGGAATTACAAAGAAACTGGGAAGGTTTTGCCC
>DASRCD010000643.1:0-15359 GCA_035653315.1 Candidatus Angelobacter sp. | reverse complement strand
GTTTGGTGTGCCGTGGGATTTCATAGCCCGTGCTGAGCTTGCCTTGCTTGCTGTCTGCTGCAAAATGAGCAATTGACATGGAAGGAATTGGATTGATCAGGTGCGGATAAAGCACGCCGAGCAATGCAGAGGTAATCTCCGGGAATTCGCCATCCAAGCGGCGCTGAATGCGCGCAGTGAGAAAAGCAAAAGACTCCAGCAGCCGCTCAATTTGCGGGTCTGCGCAATCGTTCGGAGAAAGCTCCAGCCGGCCTGCCAGCTTTGGATAACGCTCAGCAAAAGACGCGCCCATGCGGCGGAGATAAGTCATTTCGCCGTGGTAGTAACGTAAAAAATCTTCCTGGTCAGTCAAAGGCATGAATTCAATCTTTTGTGTTAGACGCTTTTCAGCGCATTCATTACTTTGCATCGCACATATGTGCGACGCGCGTGGCGATTACAACTTTTTTAGCCCTGGTCGGAGGATTCCAGCAAAACCACTTCTCCGCTTTTCAGTGACAAGACCAGCGGGAATGACACTGGTTCATTCACGCTGCCAACCATCAACATACCCTCAATGGATCCCACCACGGCGGTCTGCTTCATTCTGGAAGGTTCAATCGTGACCCGGACATGGCGCAGCCGTGGTTCGTAGATGGCGATTGTTCTTTCCAGAGTGCGGGCAAGCTGATGTGCATCCGTGTCACTGGTGGCCGCTAGATGAGAAAAATTGGGAATGCCATAGTCAAGGACCGTGCGTTCCATTTCATTGGGCGGACCTCCAAGACGAGGACAGCGGGTATTCAGCAACCGCATAAGTTCCTGTCCCACGGAGGCGCGCAAACCGGCCACACCATAGATGCGGAAGGGCTGCGCTTCTCCCGGCGTGTATGGATCTTCATCCACCAGCCGCTCAAAGAGCAGCGCCTTCGCACCTTTAATGGGTTTGGGCTCGCGCACTTACTCAGCCTTGTTGGTTTCCAGGCTCCACTTGGCGGAGTTGGTGCCGGAATCAGAAACCGCGCTTGCCTGCTGCTTGTAGTCCCACTGAATTTTGGTGTAGTTGAAGGTCACAGTCTCTTGTGGCTTGCCGCCGCCACCGCCGCCAACAGAGACGGAGGAGACCAGCGCATTGGTCATCGTATAAGTAAGGATAGGATTGACCTTGCCATTTTCATTCTGGCCCACAACAATCTTGATGGTCGCCAGTGGTTTGGCCTGGTTGCAATAATCCACCAGGTTGGCCGTGGCCAGATCCACATATTTGGTTACGGTAAAGTCCTGGTGGTTGGGCTTGCCAGAAGTACGCTTCTGGTTGCTCTGGTCACCAGTGATCTGCTGTGCAACTCCATGGCTGAAAGAAAGGATTTCAATCTTGTCTTTGTAACCGTCAAGTGTTGATTCGCCTTTAACGGTATCGCCACAGTCGAGAATAAGTACGTCCATTGTCAAAATCTCCTTCGCACCCTTGCAGGCGCCAATTTCTAAATTTGGTTTGGCGGGAGCGAAGATGGCTCTTCGCTCCCATCAGGTTATTTCGCAGGCGGCGGAAGTTCCGCAACCAGCCGGATGGAAACAGTGAGTTCATCCAACTGGAAGTGTGGCTTCAGGAAGACAACAGCGCGATAACAGCCGGGCTTTCCGGGAACGTCAAAAACATCCACGCGGGCTTCACGCAACGGATAGCTGGCTTTCACGGATTGCGGAGCATCGTCATTCAGCAGGACGTAATCGGCGATCCAGGTATTCAGGTATTTCTGAACGTTTTCCCGGGTCATGAAGCTGCCAATCTTGTCGCGCATAATCACCTTGATGTAATGCGCAAAGCGGGAAGCGGCAAGCATATATGGCAGCATGCCGGAAATCCGCGCGTTAGCGTTGGCTTCATTGGTGTTGTACATCATTGGCTTGTTCGTGGTCTGCCCGCCGAAGAAGGCGGCCTGGTCCGTGCCCTTGCGGTGCAGGATGGAGATAAAGCCAAGATTGTTCAACTCATTTTCACGGCGGTCAGTGATAGCGATTTCCGTAGGACATTTAAGGGCGATATCGCCTTCATCTGTCTTGAAGGTGTGGGCCGGCAGACCTTCCACCAAGCCACCGCCTTCAACGCCACGGATGGCGGCACACCACTTATACATGGCAAACGCATTATTGATGCGCTGCGCCAAAGCGTAAGCGGAGCTGCCCCACAGATATTTGCTGTGGTCCTTGCCATCCACATCTTCCACAAAATTGAAGCCTTCCACGGGGACCGTGTTGGGCCCGTAAGGCAGGCGGAGAAGCACGTGAGGAAGGGTCAGCACAACATAGCGCGAATCTTCTGATTCACGGAATGAACGCCACTTAACCAGCTCAGTGGATTCAAAGCCCTTGGCCAGGTCGCGGGGAATGCCGAGTTCAACAAAGCTATCCATATCAAACAGCTTGGGGCTGGCGGAAGCAATGAAAGGAGCGTGCGCGGCGGCGGCAACGTTGGAGATTTTTTCCAGGGTAGCAGTGTCCTGCGGATGGCGTCCGAACTCATAATCGCCAACCAGCACGGTAAACGGGCTGCCGCCAAAAGTGCCGTACTCTTCTTCATACACTTTCTTGAAGAGTGCGCTCTGGTCGAATTCGGTGGCCTTCTCCATGTCGCTCAACAGTTCCTCTTTGGTCACGTTCATGAGGCGCAGCTTGAGCATGGTGCCGGTTTCAGTGTTCATTACCAGATAATGCAGTCCGCGCCATGAGGCTTCCATCTTCTGGAATTCGGGCGCATGCATGATCTCGTTCAACTGCGCCGTGATCATTTCATCAATCTGCGCAATGCGGTCTTTGATTCCGGCAACAACAGAATCCTTGCTCACAGTCATGCCCTGGTCCAGTACCTGGGTGGCATACTCTGCCAGCAATGACAGGGCAAACTGGCGTTGCGAATCATCACGAATGATTTTTCCCTGCTGTAAAAAACGGTCGATTACCGGCAGCGGGGCTGTCGCTGTGGCAGTTGCTGCTCCTTGTGAGGTGGCATCAGGCATTTTCTTTACCTCCATCATTGGCAGCCTTGAGCTGCTTCATTTCGTCGGCATTGCCTACCACGCTCTGCAACATACCGTCGAGTGTGTCATTGCCGTCCAGTTTGGCCAGCAGATCATTGAGACGCTGGCGGGCCTGGAACAGCTTGGCCAGTGAATCTACTTTGTTCACCACATTCAGCGGAGAGAAATCATCGATGTGTTCAAACTTGAGGTCGACACTGGTTTTTCCGCCGTCTTTGGATAGTTTGTTGTCCACCGAGCACACAACGCGCGGCCCAATAGACTTCAAAATGTCATTGAAGTTGTCCCGGTCAATCTCAACGAACTTGCGGTCTTTCAGTTTCGGTAAGGCTTGCTCAGGTTTTCCCGAGAGATCAGCCAGGATGCCCATGACCAAAGGAAGTTCTTTCTTCTGGATGGCTCCGCCGATCTCAACGTCATAGGTTATCTGTACGCGGGGGGGCCGAATACGATCTAATTTATGTTGAGTGCTTTCAGGCATACTTACATCTGCTCCTTGTCTATTTCCTTCTTCTTATTTCCGAGTATTGCTTTTAACAACCGTTTCAATCTTCAAAAGTCTTTCCAGGTCTTTCAGCGCCGCGTCACTGGAAACAAGCTCCGGCAACAGTTGCTCCAGCGTCATTCCTCCCCAGGAGATGGCCCGCTTGATTAAATAAGGGGCTGGACTATGCGGCTCCGTCCTGACCAGATAATCTGCCGCTTCCGCCAGACGGCGATAAGCTTCAGCCCGGCTGCGAATCGGCGGCAGCATTGGCGCGGCCACTGCCTCATGCGAAACTGCTTCCAGCGCATATTCCTGCGGAAAAGAATTCTCAACTTGCATTTCCTGATGCTCCTGCTCTTCACCTTCAAGGCTTGGGATAAGAGAAAGAATGGATTCAAGCACGCCGCGAAACTGCCCCAGACTGCAACTTTCCTTGCCGAACGCCGCGTCAAAAATGCTTTCCAGCTCTTTGCATGAGTTGTAAGCGTCATTTACGTCTTCCGACACGCTGAGAAAAAATTCTCTTGTAGTGAGATAAGCGCTTTGTTGCACCATCTCCAGCGTGATTCGCTTACTGTCTTTTTTCTGCTCTGTGTGCGCTTTTGCCTCCTCCCCGTAAAAGGCTGCTTCCCAATCCGCAAGGTTGTAAGGAACACCATTGTCTGGATTCTCAGGATTAGTAATCGGAATAAATTTGAGTTGCGTAAGAAGTTTTTCGTTGATCCAGTGAATCGGCGCAAGACGATATTCAGGATCTTCCAGCGATGGGTACATGGAATCCCAGAATGTGCGGCACAACTCCACCAGAACATGGCAGCCCGCGCGCAATCCGGAAAAGCCTTCCAGATGTATCCATGACTCCAGCAGCCATGCGGCGATTTGCAGGTCTTTGGATTTTTTCTGCAGAGCTTCAAGGCAAAGCTGGTTCACCAGGTTCCAGTCGGCTTTCTTCAGCTCTCTTTTCCATACGCCCTGTTCCAGCGTGGGATCATCTTCCCGCCGTGCTTCCATGATTCGGTCATACGTGCCTTCATAACGCAGCAGTTCTCCCGCGGGCGATTGCTGCGACACGGGCGATAACAACGATGAAACATCAAATTCAAAATGATGAGCTGTGCTCACAGTGCTCATTGCTGATCACCTCCTGTATTGCCGTCATTTGAAGCTTGCGTATTGTTCTGCTTGAGTGATGGAGCCTCCGTGGGGAAGACACGCACGCGCAAATTGTCCGGCTTCCCTGCGGGACGCAATTTCAACCGCACAAAAACTTTGGCCTGTGGAGGCACGTTCGTGCCTGATGTCTTCTCTGCCGGATCGGAACTCTTACTGTCATTCACTAGAAAAACCAATGTCTGCGGCTCAGGATCAACCATGCGGTCAAAGTCATTTGGCACAGGTTGATGCAGGGCCAACATGGTGAAGAGCGCCCAGCTATCGCGGTATTCAAACACCACGCTGCGGCTGCTGAGCTTGCTGTCTACCGCGGAAGCTGAAGAAACAGGTTGCTGCGGTGAATCTTTGGCCCAGCGAAGGGTCAGCTTCACCGGGTCGCCATAATTCCAGCGGCCTGCGCGCTGTGGATCGTGGAAGTGAAATGTGTCTGTGCCTACTTGCAGCGTCCAATCAATGATCTGATTGCCATTGACTTCACGCCCCTGATTTACGCGGAACACCGGAACAAAATCAAAGACCGGGACCTGGTCTTCCGCCGTGGTCATTGGAGCAAATAAAGGTTGCAGCCCTTCTAATTGATTCAGGAAGGCCAGCACCCGGGAATAGGAGTTGCCAAAATTGCCGTTTTGCAATCCGGCATGAATTGATTTTCCTGAAGTGTTCAGCATCCGGAACATCTCAGCTACGTCCTGCGGATCGGCTTCGATGGGCATCTGCTCCTGCGGCGCAACGGAGAAAGGAAACTTTCCAGCGAGATGCTGATTGAAAAATTTTGCTATCTGTCCATAGGACCGCACGGCATTCTGTTCAGAAAGCGCACGGCACTGGGTATATAAAGAGTGGCGGATGGTTTCGCGCGTCTGGACAAAATAATCGCCGCCCTGCGATGCCGCGGTAGTTAGAAAACCAGTCTGGCAGTTTTCCGGCGTGGCTTTATCAATTTGCGTTCCAATGAAATCTTCCAGGGCCGCAACGGAAGTTCCGGGCACCTTGGCCTGGATTTTTTGCAGTTCTGCAATAATCTGCTGCCATTTGAGCAGAGTGCGGCCAGGTTCTTTTCCTCCGGCAGGCACACGCGGCTCAAGAAAATTTACAACAGGCGCGGCCAGCGCCGCATATTGCTGTACCTGCTGGCGCTGGTAGGCAAGATACTGCGCCATCTCATCAGGATTATGAATATCAAAGCCAGCTTTGCTGGGAGTATTGTCACTGTCCCACCGCTCAAAACTTACGTTTCGGGCATAAGGCCGTTGCGCCTCGAACGCATCATCAATCCTCAGCAGTAAATGACTTGCTTGTTTCGTGGTTAGCGCCAGCAGAGAACGTTGCGCATCATCAAAACCGAGTTCTTGAAACGAGGCAAGGATAGTATTCAAAGGAGCAATGGCTTCCTGCAGGCTTTGCACTTCAGGCGCAATACTCTGGTCCGCGGCAACGGAGGACAAAGGCTGCAGATTTTCCGCATGCTCCACCATGTCCACCATATTTTGTTCAAGCATGGTAAGCGCGGTGCTTTCAAATGCGTCCTGCACATTGGAAGGGGCCGATTCAAATTCACCTTTGAGAAAGTTCTCAAACGCATCCTTGTATTGAATGGCCGTCTGCAACTCGTCTTTCTGCCACAAAAGCTGCTGGCTTTTATCCAGATCAGAATGGATTGCGCCGCTCCCTTCCCGCTCAACAAAGGGGAGCTTCAGCATGGTATTTAATAAAGAAAGCACCGTATTCGCGGCCGGAGAAAGCTGGAGCACCTCACTCTGTGAATCAAGCAACTGCCCGGTGACCTTGGTTTCCTTGGACAATAATGCTGTCCGGAAATTCTGCAGATCCTGCTCCTCCGTTTGCCGGATGAATCTCTTCAATCCCTCCAGTTGGGGGCAGAAATTTTCCTGCGCCGCGCTGGAATTGCAGAGGAATAGTTGTTGATCAACCGGACGCAACGTGACCTGGTCCATGGTTTCCTGCAACGGGGCAATTACATCCACCTTGCCTTGATTCATCCAGGAAAATTCAGGACTGCTTAAAACCTGCTGCGCTTCCGCCAGGGATGACCTGAGATCATTGAGTTGAGCAAAGGTATGCAGGTCCTGCTGGCCAAAGGCATTCAATTTTTTTGCTAAGTCATCCAGATACTGGATGCGTCCGTCCGGAGGCAGCCACTCCGTAAAAACGGCGTGAACATATTCCTGCATCTTCTCCTGCGCCTGCTGCGGAGTAATAATCTGCGCCGGGTTTAGAGGTTCTCCCCGGCTTTTTAAAACTATTTCACTCAGGTATGAATCATGCTGCTTCAGCGTGGCGTCAAATTCCTTTTGAAATTGTGCGCCGGCCACATACTTGGCCAATGCCAGTAAGGATTCTGCATCGCCTCCGCCAGGTTCCACCACTTTGTTGTAGCGCGCAACATTCTCTTCCAGATACAGCAGCCCATCTGTAAATTCGTGCAATTTTTGATAACTGGGAACATCTTTGATGGATACGGCTGATCTGGGCACGTTTCCATTGTTGGAAGCGGCGACAACCTGATCATCAAAGAGCGCCTGGCCGCGCGCCACAAGTTCCTGCCGGATTCCCTTGTACATGATTTCCTTGAAGGCCGGTCCCATGGCCGCAGTCACTCCGTCATCTACAGAAAGCAAAAAGGATGAGGGAATGAAGAAAGATTTGAAATGATGATGGCCGGTCAAATCTTCCATGGTGTTCAATGGCGCAAGCGTTGTTTCCACGTCATTGACTGGATGCTTGGCGGGTACGCGGTCTTTCAGCCGCTTGGAAATCAGCTTGAGATGCGCAAGGCCTTCATTTTGGGCGTGGGCCAACCGCCGGTAGCTCAGGAAGAGTCCCAGGGAAAGCACAATGCCGGCAACCAGACAAGCCGCCTGCGTCGCCAGGACCATGCGGCTCTTTGACAAGCGAACGCGGGTTACAGGGCGGGCAAGGGCGCGTTCAGGAAAAATCTTTGCTTCAAAAAGATCGGTTACAAAGATCGGCGCGTGCTGCTCCACCGGCTTGAGGACAGGCGTAAGGCTTAAAACATCTCCGGTGATTTCCGGATAAGTATCTACAAAGCCCGAATAAGAAGAAGCAGCGGCGGCCATGGCCCGCACCGGCTCTGGTTTTTCTTCCATTATTTCAGTGGCATCGCCGGTGAAGTAAAACCCGCGGAACTGGAGCGATTCACGGTACGCGGATTTTTTCATGAGCTGCGCAAGATAGATACGCAGAGGTTTTTTCAGCTCCTGCAATCTCGCGGAAAACAGGAACAGGTCATCCACGTCCGCTATATGCTGCCGCTCAACAAAAACCTCGCTTTGCAGACGATGCACATTCCGGGCAAGCTCATCAAAAGCCTGATCAACCCAGCTTGAATCAAAAGCGGCATCAAGGTTGTATGGGTTTGACCAGCCAAACATTTCCCGCTGGCAATGCGCTGGAAGCTGCCGGGCCAGGCTCTTAAATCCTGGAATCAGGTCACACTTGGTAATGACCACATAAACGGGATAACAGAATCCCAACCACTTCTGGATCTGCCACAGCTTGTCAAAAATGTAAGTGGCCCTTTGTCCAATCAGCGCTGGCGATAATGCAGTATCACCCACCAGTTCCGTGCATGGAATGGTCAGAACAATTCCATCCATGGCACGTTGCGGGCGCTGGCGATACAAATTCCGCAACAGCTCTTTCCAGCTTCGTTCGTCAGAAGTATTTTTTTCTGCCTGGACAAATAAATCTCCAGGGACGTCAAGAATCACTCCGGCATCAAAGAAGCGCCACTTGATGCCCTGCTCTATACCGAAGTCGGCTGCGCCGCCGCGCAAGGACAGGCTGATGCCGGAATTATCCAGCAGCGTGGACTTGCCTGAACCTGCGGCGCCAAGCGCCAAAAACCACGGCGTGCCATAGCCGGAGCCGCGTCCTGAGGAGTTCTGGTTCAGGAACTTTACCGCTGATGTAACCGAAGGCTGGATCTCTTCAGGCTTGGCCTTGACTGTAGGCTTTTCCTGTTCCTGCGAATTTTCCTGGGCCGGGGCTTCCTGTGCCGCTTCACCGGATTCCGCCTTTTGCGCTTTCACCTTGCGCCACAGCAGAAGCGCGAGCAGCGCCAGAATAAAAACAATCAGGACAGCGATGCCGATTAAAAGAGCAATCGGAGAGAAATCAGCAATGAGGGCCAGCAAGTTCATTTTGTCTCCCCCTGGCATCCTGACGTTTTGCAGATTTCATTAATTTCCTGGTTAATGGGCGCGGTAAGGTGCTGCCACAACATATGGGAAACAGAGAGCCACATCACAATGATTGCGGCAAACAGTAAAAACCAGTTTCTGGGATGGCGCAGCTTTGAAACTTTTCCTTCTGTCAGCGTGTGCGAATACGTCTGCTGGAAAAGATGATGATTGTTTTCCAGTAGTTCAGGATTCTGCCGGAAGATCATGGCAAAAAGCTGGCGCTTGTAGCGATCTAGTTGATTGTTGGGATCGCTGCCGCGATACTTGCCTTGAAAACCCAGCGACAAAACAAAGAAGTAAACCGTGGCCAGATCAAGATAAACAGGATCACGCTGCAACAAAAGCAAATCCAATTTCTTAAAGACCAGTTCTCCGGCGGAGCTGGAGCGGAACAGCCTGATTTCCAGCAGCGGCCAATTCTGCTTGCCCTGCCAGTTCTCATTCAGAAAAAACTCATCCGCCAGCGCGGCCATGATGTACTGCGCCTCACGATAAACCTCATACCCAAATGCGCCGCCGCTGCGCGAAGCTCTTTCCGCCTGCGATTCCAGCAAGCTTAAGAGCCGCTGCCAAACATCCTCAGTTTGGACGAGCGGATCACGCGTTTCATCCTGGACCAACTGTGAAAGCGAGCTCACAGGATTGATGACGAGCGATTTCTGGCGTGCAAGTTCCTGGTAAAACTCACGAAACTGTGTGAGCAGAAGCGAATTTTGGTATCCCGGATATGCCATGCGTGCAGACACTACAGCCATAACGGCCAGTTAAGAATTTATGTCTTGTGGGAGCGTGCTGATAATTTCCAGTTGCGAGGGCTCATTTCACGGCTGCTAAACCGAAAAATCGCAAATGAAGCGGCAGCAAAAAACGTCTTACTCCTACCAATACTCTTGTCAAAAAAATACTTAAGTCGAAATGCCTTTTACCCGGCGGGGTTTGGCTCAGCCACGGCGTTTCTAACGTACAAAATAATTTCAGCTGGATGAAGGCCAGCGGCTTCACTATCATTCACCACCTGCAAGGCCTCATCTGGCTTGATGAATTGCGGATCATAGTCCAGCGCGAACAAAATTACTCCGCGCGCAGGCACCAGCGCCTCATAGCTCTGGATCAACTGCCGACCCGCGCCAAGAACGCGCTTGTCTCGCATGGAGCGCATTACACTTTCTGACCCTATGCGGCACTGCTCGCCCCATGCAACCACGTCTTTTTCTGACATTCCTGTCTGCCCGCGCATGGCAAGAAATAAACGGCGGCTTTTCCAATCACTATCAAATACCAGCGAGAAAGTTTTCTTTATCAGTTGGAATGGAATGGCCGTATAACTCTCTGGAATTCCTTCTTCCATCATGGTGAAAGCAAATTCCTGGAGCTGGTTGAAGCTGGCATAAAGATCGTTATGGTTGTAAGTGGAAAACACCGGTGGAACCATGCTGTAACCAAGCCCAGCCAGGTTTCCGGCCAGCACGCAAAATGCTTTGTACAATTCAAATGGATGGGCCATGCCGGTATTCATAATGGCTTCAAACTGCGGCAGCCCGGTGACAAGGTTCTGAATGCGGTTCTTGGTTTCCAGCAGCAGTGGGATTCTGCTTGCGGAAGCAGGCGAGCGCACCTGTTCCGACAAAAACAACGCGCGTTCACGGACTTTTGCCGCCGTGAGCGAACACATTTCCCAGATGGAAGAGCCAATGGGAACTACCGTGGTGGGGCCAATGAATTCAGTTAAACCAAAAGCCTCATTCCGGTATTGCACCCGGGCCAGCGGGAAACTCACCAGCTTGGCGGGAGGAACGTCTCCGGCAAATAGTCGCAACTGCGGTTTGAGGCGCGGTATGGAGATTTCTCCGCTGCCTGTGCTTTCATCCACCACAGGCTCGCCCTCAATCGAGTGGTAGCGCGGCAGATCGCCTTTGGTAGCAATCAAGCTGCGCGCCGGCACAGCCAGGTGAATGGTCACTGGCTTCTGCTGAACATTCTGCAAAACAAGTTGCAGATCAGGACCTTGTCCCGCTTGATGCGATACCACTAATCCATCCGGCATGACTGCTTCCAGCTTGAGCACGCGGAAGGTGCCGGTGGTCAGCAGTTTCTGGTCAATTTCCAGTTGACGGATGCCCCAGAAGAATGGAGCAATGGCGTGCAGATAATAATGAACAAGACTTTCACTGCGTTGTGAGAGCTGTTGAAAATGTTGCGGCGCCAGCAGCATGCCTTCATGCCACTGAATTGCTTCCGGTATTTGCTTGCTATCCACTAACCTACCACGCTTACAAGTTGGTGTTACTTGTTGTCTATCGTGAAATCGTCATCATCCAGGAAAACTGAAACCTTGCCGCTGGTCGGGAGTGGCGCGCTGTGCGCTCCGGCTGAAGCATAGTTGGCAAACATCATTGCCGCCTGTGTATCCACTGGAACGTCAAAGTTAATGAGGGCCACGCTCTGTCCCGGTACCCATTCCCAGGATTTGATTTCCATCCCTTTCGGGAACTGCCGCTGCAACTGCACTTTTTTTGCGAACCAGTCGTTGGCAGAAAGAGCCTGCGCGGTTTTCAGAAACGACTTGTCCCTGATCAGCAATACATCCACAGCTACAGGGCTGTTTTGATTCGCACTAGACGAGAGAGCAACCTGAAGAGATAACTGCCCACTGGAGACATGGGCTGTTCTTGCTACTTTCTTCGCCACAGTCTTGGGAATGCCGCAACCTACAAGCACGCCTAACACTGCCATTGTGCAGCAAAATGCTAAAACGCACCGATTCATAAGGAAATGCGACGAGTAACGTATATCAGCTTCCAATGCATGTCAATTCATTACCCGTGATTTTTACTCGCGCTTTACTTCGAGCAGTTCCATTTTGAGAATCATCTTTTAAGAATCATCTAACGTTGGAACTACCAATCGCAGGGTGCAATGTGAGAATGAAGCCTGGATGATACTCTGCGCAAGCAAAATAGCTACTTACGATAGAAAAGGATTCTCATTCAGGCATTTGCCCGAACCAAACTAGCTATTCATGGATTAAGGCAGAAGTGCATATAGTTACATACAGTGTAAAGATTTGATTAGATTAGATTTTTCTAAACAACTTCAATGAATTATGAAGACACAAAATCTCATTCTTGTTTTCGTCACAATGGGGTCCGCTGTTTGCATTCTGAGCGGATTGGTTGTGTTGTTTCGGCGCGCATTGCATGCGGCTAAAACTCAGATGCATAAAATATCGACAGGCGGAAATAATGACGCCATACAGTGGAATGAAACAGGCGCTGTAAGTTCTGCAAAACAAAATGCTCTTAGCAGAATCAGCCAGGCACTCTCTACGCTTTCCGTGAAAGCTGTACCGATGAAAGTTCTATCAATTACCGACCCGGTGGATGGAACAACTTTCCAGGACGGAGAAACGATTATCCGTTGCGCCTGTGGAACAAACTATCACCAGCATTCATGGCAGTGGCTCATGGAAAAAGCCAGTGGAAAATGCGTGAACTGCAAGCGCTTGGTCGCGCAACAGGAAATGCTCGCGTAAAAAGTCTAATGGCCACTGCATAGCAGGTTTAAATAATTTCTTACAGAGGACAGCACAACTAAGCTGGGTATCTTACGACCAGCTTACATGAAACCTGTACAAGTTTGTTCTATGTAGTAATTCCGCCTGATCCAGGTGGCGGCGGTGGATCGAACCGGAAAGGCGCATAGAAGCCTTTATTGCAAGGCTCATCATCGGGTGTCATGTAACCCTCTTCATCCGGATCGCTATCGTAATCAATCTTTTTTCTTTTTTCGTACTTGTGGCTGCCATTGCATACGCTACAAAGCGCGCGAAGCCCACTGGGATCGTTATGGGCATCGCGAATCTCATCATCCGTTGCGCCTCTGCCTTTGAGTGCGCGCTCGCGGTCTGCCCACAAAGGATAATGATCGAGTTGCAGGGCACGCTGCTTATGAAGTTTATTTTTCTTCTTGCTCCGGAAATTCCGGTTTGTCAGCACAAGCTTGCCGCTATGGGTGTCATACCCGAGTGGTCTGCGGCATGCCGGGCATGTATAAACGGTGCGGTATTTTTTGGCATTGTAATGTTTACGCTTATGCGCGGTATTGCGCACTACCTGTTCCGTGGTGGACTTTGGCACGCTGAAGCGCTTCTGCTTTTTGCCTTGAGGCGGAACATAATCATCATCATCGTCACGCTTTCTTTTTGATCTCTGCACCGCTGAACCTGTGGCTGCCGCTATGAACGGATGTGGCGCCGATGGCTGAACAGTTCTTGCCATGAATCCATGCTGCACTTTGGGCTGTACCAGAGTAGTTCGTGGTATGGATGATGGTGGAGGCGGCGCGATCAGAGGTCTTGGAGCGGCCATCTTTGGCTGTATAGGTTGCGCTGGCCGAAATGGCGCTGGAGCAGCCGGCCTCTGCGGGCTTTGCGGCGCTGCAGCCATTTGCGGGCGATAGACCGGCGGAGCAGCGGGCCGGGCATTCATGCCCATTTTCATCTGCACTGGAGGATGATGATTTTGCGGAGGGTTATTGCCAACATTTCCGCGATAAACCGGCGGCGCACCGCTGCGAGGCTGCGCAGGACGAAATACCGGGGGCGCGGACATCGGCGGGCGGGACATGCAGAGCTACTATGAACCTAAGCCGGGAAAAATACAATCAGGCAAATCACGCAGCATTAAAAGTCATGCATAGATAAAAAACTGTTCAGGATCTACCAGTTCACCTTTTGCGCCAGAAAAAATTCCAGATTGGGAACTGACTGGATCCATCACAATAGCAACCTGCCATGGTTCAGCGAAGTAAAGCTTTTGCGTGCGTAAGTCTGTGGCTGATAAAAATATTCCCAGCCCAGGATGAGAGTGATACCAACCCAGAATTGGATCTACGGTTTGCAACTGGCTCCAGATTCTTTCCCAGGATGTTTCATGGAAGCTGAAATGGGCCGGGCTATTGGCGGTCTCCGCGGGAAAGACAGAAGTAATATCTATATAGAGTTGATCAGAATCAAGAAAAGCCTGACCGCAAAGAATTCCTGCCTGTTCACGCAAGATGTCATTCGCGGCATGCTTCTGCATTGCTTCCAGACAACCCTTCTGCAAAAAGACCAGCAATGAATTATTTTCTTTTTTCGCTGGCAAGGAGCCAGGGGAAATCAATGCAATGGTGGACAGAAATTCCAACAAGGCACGCTGTGCTGGGCGGTAAACATTTTGACTTTCATGCCACAGAATTTCTGGTTCTTCTATTTCCAATTTATGCGCTTTCATACCAGCCCTGGATAACCTGGTTTGCAGGAAGCAAGGTGGAACAAGCCAGCGCTCCAAAAGGAAACAGATGCTGATTGCGGCTGGCCCATATAGCTGCCTCCTGATTGGCAACGCTCTTCCAGTTCAGATGATTGGGATCAAACACCATCATGGAATAAAGGCGCACCACCAGATTGTCCAGCGTTTCTGTAATGTTCCATGGACCAAGGCACACTACGTTGTTTTGCGGCCACACATGGGGATGGAAAATCCGGGTGAGCATTGTTACCAGCGGAGGCATTGCCGGATACTCAGCGCTTAGTTCTATCTTTAAATGCTGCTGCTTGCAGAAAAGAGGATCGCGGCCTTTTACTTCCCCAACACTCTGGCCATTGAACCGGAGAAAATATGTTTCCGGCGGAGTTCCGCGCGTGGTCTCAATCGCAAGCTTTGCTTTATGAGCGGAGATCAGGCCGGTTAGCCGTGCGTAGTCTGATTGCAGACGCCGTTCCCGCACTGTGTTCATCGAGTTCCTCCTTCTACCAGAGGAAAAATCTGCAATTCCATTCCTGTGGCCACACCTGAGGTGGAAAGCGAATCATCTTCACTGAGCCGGGCATTCCGTTGTACGTGGCGCACCGCAAATATCTCAGAAGAATCAAGCTGCCATCTTCTTCTGCATTGATCCAGCACCGCACCCACGGTCAGCGAGTCTGGTAGTGTTACCTCGGCGCAACGGCTGCGATCATACGTGGTGACGGTGATTGTAATAACACTCATTGACTGCTCCTGCTGAAGTGTGTGCCCGCGATTTCCACGCAGCACTGACCTGATCCTGTTCTTACGCGAAGAATGCTGCGTGCCGGGACGCCCAATGCATGTAAAGAAAAGTTTGCCAACCTGTCTGCACGGCTTATTTCATGCGTGAGTTGCGGAGACCTTTGCGCCTTACATTTGGGACATTGCGCAAGCGCAGCTGAGGTCTGAGACAACCGGGCCGCACTGAACTCTTCCCCGCAATTTTGGCAATACCAACCTTGCAGAACGTCAAAGTCCAATTGCAGGGAGATGGCGCCGGGAATTTTGTTCAGAAGCTCCGTCACTGTAAGCTCTTCAGGACTGGAATCCAAAAAGATCTCAGGAGAATAATCATCATGCGCAAGGCAATCCTCCTGGGCTTGCAGGGTAAAACTGGATAATGAAT
>DASRCD010000642.1:0-9205 GCA_035653315.1 Candidatus Angelobacter sp. | reverse complement strand
ACCATGGGGCCAAATTACACTTACACTGCGGGAACTCCGGGCGCCGGCTTTGGCGGCTATCACGACGGCAACTTCCCTTTCCGCAAACTGTCTGACGTAAACAACCGTTTCAGCGTTATTTCTGACGTTAATGACATTTCAGGCTCACAGGGCGTCTTCCCCATGAAGATGGGCCAGATCGTAGTCGGCACCCTGGACAATAAAGGCAACATTCAGCCTTCCAATCCCGGAAACACCGGGGCTTCTCCTCTTCGGGGTGGATCGGATGATTTCGGCGGTGATGATGCAGGGATGATCCGTTCACCGCATGCAGTCAACAATCCGAACAAGGCCATCACTTCAGTAAAAAGCAAAGTTAGCGCAGGCGGCAATACCGCTGGCGGCACCAGCAGCAATGCAGGCCAAGTCGGCACAAATCCTGGTGACACTACCAGCATGGAAGTTGATACGCCAGTAGTGGACCCGGTATTCGCTTATCCTGATCCAACCGATTCTTCCAAGACCATCAGCACCCGCAGAACAACGGGACGCAACACTCCCAGCGTAGTCAATGCGGTGTTTAACTATCGCAACTTCTGGGACGGCCGCGCGCAGAACGATTGCAATGGCGCGAATCCGTTCGGTGGCCGTGATGCTAACTCTCACCTGGTGGTGGTAAAAGACGACGGCACACTGTCCAACGTTCAGATGAGCATGAAGAATTCAGCTCTCTGTTCACAGTCGCTGGGTCCAATCCTCAGCAGCACGGAAATGTCAGCCGATGGACGCGACTTCAAGCAGGTTGGCAAGAAGCTGCTGAACCGCATTCCGCTTGGCAAGCAGATGGTGGACCCCACGGACAGCGTTCTTGGCTTGCTTACCAACTCGCCCAAGACTGGATTGAACACAACTTATGCAGCGTTGATCCAGAAGGCGTTCCTGCCTGAGTGGTGGCAATATACTCAGCAAATTTGCGTAGCCGCCGATGGCAGCACGGCCGCAACCGTGGATGCCTCAAAGACCTGCCCCAGCAACACTACTTCGTACTCTGAGATGGAATACAACTTCTCGATGTTCTGGGGTGTAGCTATCCAGATGTATGAGAGCACGCTGGTAGCTGACCAGACACCCATGGATATGTATCTGGAACAGCAGCAGGGTTACACGCTGATTGGCGACAACGTTAAGAACCAGTACACCATTCAGCTGAAGCCCGGCGTTGCTCCTTACACCGTTTCCGTTATCGGCCTGAATCCAACGCTGGACGCCAGTGACCAGGACACGTATGCATTTGACGATGGCCAGGGAAATATTGGTGGCGTAGGCGTAAACAGCGGAACCATTAATTACGCAACTGGTTTGCTGACGATCTACTTCGGTGAACCGCCGGTTTCTCAAGTTCCGGTGCAGATCAACTATTCGGTCGGCGCAACACCAATGACTGAAAGCGAACTCCGCGGTCTGTATATCTTCCAGACCAAGGGTGAATGCGTTGTCTGCCACGGCGGTCCTGAGCTTTCCAATGCAGCCGTGGGAACAGTGCAGAACGAACCGATTGAGCGCATGATCATGGAAGACGATAGCGCTCGCGTTTATGACACCGGCTTCTACCACATCGGCGTACGGCCTTCAGCAGAAGACGCTGGCCTGGCCGGGAATGATGGCGTAGCTGGTCTGCCGCTTTCCAATGCAGAGTATCTCCGCCAGCACGTTTGCAATGGCGGTTTTGAGCAGGTAATTGTTCCCGGACGTCGCGGTGACGGTATCGCTACCGCTCCGCTGAACTGCTCGGATGACGTTGCACGCGGTGGCTTCTTCAAGGCGCCTCAGCTTCGCAACGTTGCCCTTACCGCTCCGTACTTCCACAACGGCGGCCAGCTCACGCTGGAGCAGGTGGTGGAGTTCTATAACCGCGGCGGCGACTTCAACACAGTGGAAGAAGTGAAGAACATGGATCCAGATATTGAGATCCTTGGACTCACTCTGCAAGACAAGCAGGACCTGGTGAACTTCCTGCGCTATGGATTGACTGACCCCCGCACGGTCGCTCAGTCCGCGCCGTTTGATCACCCGCAGATCTCATTACCGAATGGCCATCCGCAGGGGGCGAATGGGTATCCGGTACAGGCTGATCCAAATCATCCGGGCCAGGCGATGAATCAATACATGACCCTGCCCGCGGTGGGAGCCAAGGGTGGCAAGCCGCTACCGACTTTCCTGGATAACTTGTTGGGGGTGAAAGATGCCAAACCCAACTAAATTGCCCGCAATGGAAACAGTATGTCTGCGGAATTTGAGCGGGCAATCGCAAGATCAGATCACAGCAGCAACAGCAGAGCAAAGCAGTAAATGCAAACTGCAATTCGACGGGAGGAGCTTCAAAATGAGGGGATTTGAACAACTACGCAACAGCTTGAAAGTAGCAGGGCTCATGCTCTTGCTGCTGCTGGTGGCGGGAATGGGCTCAACAATACACGCCCAGATTGTCCCGACGCCAAATCAGTGGCCGGCGCCAACCGCTTTTCCACCGGCACCGGCAGTGCTTCCGGTTTATCAAACCGTTCCAGCAGCATTTGATATGACCGGCATGCTGCAATTCGCATCGCTCGACGCCAGCCCCGGAGTATGCCAGCCCAACGCAAATCCTTCGCCGACAAATCCCCCTTTGCCGGCCCAGTGCAAAACCACTGGTGGATGGCTTGAGGTTGGCGACGTCACCATACGCGTTCCGGCGAATCTGGTAGTCGTTTTCCCGAACACATTGCTCACGTGGGAAGAGGCTTTTGAAAACAATCCCACAGGCGTCACATCAGAAACCGGCCTGGCAATGGCGGATACACAGAGACTCCCTGGCAACTACATTGTTCACGTTCAGGGAAACATCGTGAACGGCCAATACATCGCCGGCCTGGTGTTCATCAACCAGGTGGTTGCTGATGCAGGTATTCAGGGTTTTATTGAGAAATTCGATTACGCCAACGGAATTATGTATATCGATGGCGTTCGAGTTCAGATCAATGATCCCAAACTCAACATCACCGTGCCAAACCCTGATGGCACTCCTGCATTGGATGGGAGCGGCAACCCCATCACTTTCAATAAGGGCCGCTATAGTGCCGGTCAATCTCCTGACGTTCGCTTTGCTGTAGACCAGGACAATCCTTCGGTTACCGCGCAGAGCGGCTATCCGATGTGTATTCCATCAACCAGCCCTTACAGCAACAGCACGGATGGATCTAATGGCGTTGCGGTTTCTTCTCTCCTGCCGGAAGCGCAGCAGGACCCACAGTGCCCAGAAAAGAACCGTCCGCGTGACATTGCTACGGGCACAGTTCTGACCCAGGTTTTCACCATGAATCCTCCGGGTGCCGCAGCAACACCGGAAAATCCTTTCCCGCAGGACCCATATCTGGAAGCTCCGTTTGAAGTCGGCGACTATGTTGCGGTAATTGGCAGCATGGAAATCGATGCGAATGGCCCATTCATCAGTGCAACCACTATTCTCGACACCAGCGTAGGCATTCTGACTGCGCCCAATACTGATCCTGCTTATGTTCAGGTGAGCGTGCTGGTGCAAGGTACAGGCGGCGTGCCTGATCCCGCGTTCCCGCAGGAAGCCGGTGTCCGTACCCGTGTTGAAGGATTTTCAACCGATCCGTTCCGCACCGTGGACGTTTCCGCTATTGACCAGGATTGCAACGGCAACCTGATCTTCCGCGAACCAGCATGGACTTCAAACTTCCCGGTTGAGCCGGGACCTCCGGGAATCGGCGTCATTGGTCGTTGGCGCGCGCGCTTCCCCCAAGGTGGTGACTTCCTGCCTGCCGTGCAGAACGTTGGCGCACGCATTAGCGGCAGCGTGATTGGTAAACAAAAAAATGGTTTGACTTACGGTGAATATCAATTACCCGAAGCCACCTTCATCTTCCCGGAAAACATCACCCCCGGTACGCCTCCTCCAGCTGGAAACTTCAGCGATCTGGCGTTCCTGGTGAATGGTCTGGGACCGTTGCCCATGGTTCCTGACGTGTTTGATAGCTTCCAGATCCAGTTGGGTCAGCAGCCCTCTCCGTTCTATGGCAACCAGCAGCTTGGACAGCTTACTCCGTTCCCGGCTGCAACTATTCCTCCGTTGTCTTGCATACCCGGCACTTTCACTTCAGTGGCGCGGCCGGTATTCTCTTCAACTCCGAATCCGCCTTATGCAGGCATAACCGTGACATTGAATGGAACGGGCAGCACACCGCCGACTGGTCCTTTCACATGGACGCAGATCATCAACCCGGGCGATCCGATTGTGACCATTAACAATCCAACCTCGGCGAACGCTACCTTTATTGCTCCGCTGGTGGCCGTACCGCAGAACCTGACGTTCCAGTTGGTAGTGGGTGATGGCGCTCTGGTTCCGCTTTCAAATCCTGCAACTGTGTCGGTGCCGATTGTTGTGCCTCCGGCAAATGCTCCTCCAGTTGTGATCATTGCTTCTTCACCGTCTAACCCCGTGGCCAGCGCCTCACCTGTGACCCTCACCGCAACTGGTGTGGATCCCGCAGGCGGCACTCTGACCTACACCTGGACAGCGCCTGCCGGAACGCTTCTGGCTGCCGGCGCAGTAGATGGTTCAATCCAGAGCTTTGTTGCTCCAACAGTGCCGACCAATACCGCTCCGGTATCTCTCACCTTCACGGTGACAGCGACCAGCAGCGTTACCGGCCTGACAGGGACTTCAACCATCACCGTGGTTGTTAATCCGGGTGGCGGCGACACCATCCTGATCGACTCGACTGGTGTGGTTTACCGTACCCGTAAAGCACGCCTGGTAGTCACAGTAACTGACACAACACCAGGAATTACGTTGACTTGTACGCTGGACATCATCAATCCCGCAACCGGCTTGCCGTACACCGGAGTGATGGGACCTGCTGTTCCGGCTGCACCTGGCGTTTACACCATCACGTTCAGCAACGTGCCTCCGCCGAACGTTGTGACTGTATCTTCCAGCGCAGGTGGCGTGGCAACCTCAGGCATCACCTTCTTGAGGTAACCCGATTAACCAACGGGCTGCCGGAGTCATCTCCGGCAGCCTGCAACAACAAATCAGCATTTTTAAAGACTGCCAAATAGAGCAGTCACGGTAATAAAAGAGAGGACCCGAAAATGAACTCCAGTACTTCGCAGCTAGTACGCTACTCTTTTGCGCGCATGCTGGCGATAGCCTTAATCGTTCTGGCAACTGCCAGCGCGTTTGCGCAAGTTCCCAATACAATTCCCACGCCAGGTACAAACCCGGGTACGGATGTGGGCGATCAGGGAATCTTTTTCCCTAAAGGTTTGGTCCGCGTTCCAGTAGTAGTAGGCGGCGCGCCAGTATTAGGCGCCAACGGATTACCGCTGTTTGATTATTGGATTTCAGATACGGCAAGCGGTTTCTGCCGTCTTGATCCCACGCTCAATCCTGCAACCGGCGCAACCACAGGAGCAATCAACCTGAGCACATGCTTCACAAACGCTACAGGCGGAGTTGCTGATTACCAGGTTGAAAACGGTTATGTGTTTGTCGCCGATATGTCTCTCGGTGGCGTGTGGCGCTTTAGATTCGTTCCAGCGCCAGGCGGACTCCACATGCAACTGGACCCAACAAACGCTATAGCTCCGAACGACACAGTTCAGATCTTTGGCCCCACTTCCCTTTTGGGAACCACCGCCGTGGGCATCCATCCTCGCGTTGAAACCTGCAGACTGGGACCGGACGGAAAACTCTACATTTCTTTCCCTGGCAACGGCGACATCTGGCGCGTGCTGAATCCGCTCTCTCCAACCTTTACGCAAGCTGGAAACAAGGTGGAGCGCGTAGGTACTTCAGATAACGGGCGTCGTGTTGATGCCATGGCCTGGATTGGACACGATCTGTGGCTAGAGCAAGCCGGCTTCCTGAACAAACTGCAGAACGCTGATAAGTGCAACTACACTGCTGCCTGCGTGGCCTTGCTGGAGTTCGGCAACGTAGCTTCCAACAATGCAATGGCATCTGATCAGCGCTTCTCCACCGACACCACTGGACATCACCTGTATTTTGGCGATGGCAACGTCATTGTGGACTATGACACCAACACACTACAGACAATGTATATTGTCTCCAACGCCGGCAACCTTGTTACAGGTCCCGGAACCACTAGTCTTGTAGCAACTTCGCTCATTCAGGCACTCAACCTGGACCAGGCCACTGGTGATTTCCTTTATGTGGATGACACCAGCCTGGAAGCTCCGCTTCCTGAAGCTCCGATTGCCAACGTGCGTGATGGCCGCGCATGGGTTCTGGCAGCCGGCGCTGTTGAGCCTTGCGGTCCTGCTCCAACTTGCAGCATGACCTCCACGGTCGGCAACAGCGGTCCTGTAACCACAGCGCAGCAACAAGTAGCTGCTCGCCGCGGTACTCTGCTGCTTGCCGGTGTAACTCGTCCTCGTGGTCTCATCTTCCTGGGTGATCGTTACTGGGTTTCCGATGAAGTGAATGGCTTCTGCCGTATTGATGAAAATGGAGGGGCCGCTTCACTGAGCCACTGCTATAAACCGACTGCCAGCTTCATTCCTGGTCAGGCGGATGCTGATGCACCAAATCAGCTCACAGGGACTCGCAACCTGTATGTGCCGGACGCCTCGGGCGCTCCTGGTATTGCACGTTTCCTGTTCAACCCTGCGAATGGTGGAACTATTAGCCAGACAGGTGTAATCAGCTCTGGCACCGGCGCGGTTGAGGTTGTTGCATTGCCTCGCCCGGTTCCTGGCTCACCCACTCTTCCTGTGGAAGACGCCTTGTACATTGGCTATTCCAACCAGGGTGCAATTGGAAAAGTAACCAAACCGGCCACCTCGCCCAGCGCTGTGTTCCCTGTAGCCAACCTTGAAAACGGGGTAGGCGTCATCAGCATGGCATTCAACGGCAGTGACCTCTATATGGCTGAAGAAGGCACTCCGGTACTGGCGAATGGAAACGTAAACAGCGTGAAGCGCGGTTCGTTCAATACGTATATGCCGAAAGCTTCGCCCAGCACGGTAAAAGGCACGGCAGTATCTGTGGCCTTCCCAACAGTTAGAGGCCAGGCGCTTGGCTTGGTAATTCAAAACCCGCTTGCTATTGCAATTGGTCCTGAGTTTGAAAGACCCACCTGCCTTGGACCTCCGGGCACCGCAACCGGCACCATCGCCAGCCTGGTTGTCGGCGATATCACAACCGCTCCTTCTATGTATGTTGGAGCAACAGCATTCCCAACAGCTTCAACTCCGCAGAGCCCGCAGGGTGAAACGCCCACACCGGACTCCGAAGTTGACCAGTGGAGCTTCACCTGCAAAACCCAGAGCAACTGGGTAGACCAGGCGTCCATTAGCCCACTGCTTAGCCTGAACCTGCCGATCAGCAACGTGACTGCCATTGCGGTAAGTGACAATACTGGGCTCGCTACGATGGCTATCGCCGATGATCCGATTGCTCAGGTTCCAGATCCAAGAGGCGGTGGCCCAACCGATCCAACCGGGCTTCCTTTGACCTCTAAGAGTGGAACACCAGGCCAGGGACACATCTACATTGTTCGTTAACCATTAACCCTCAACTCCTCTCGGCTGGCGGGCAATACCCGCCAGCTTTTTTATTTGGATGAACTTCAGAAATGAAATTGCTTCAGGCGGTTAGATTTTCGATGTGAAAATTTTTGACATTTTGAATTTCTAATCGAATTCTTACCTTCGCTTAATTACGAAAGACTATTTTCTTGTCTCGAGATAGCCAGGACTTGCCGCCTCTGTATAGGCAACCACAAATTTTAAAAACATAACGACACAAAGCATCAACCAATGCTGTTCTTCCGGGTAGCAGTGGGTATTAGCAATTTACCTGCTTTAGATATCCAGGGAGAACACCATGACAAGCGCATACACGCCTAAACGAGAACACTGTCTCGTACTGCCGTCTGATGCTTCCCTGAATAAAGTTCTCAATACTGACCCTAAGCCAGATCATTGTTCATTCTTTTCACTGCACACAGCTTTGAGTCATAGAGTCATTTCCACACCAGGCTTTGGCCTTCTTCCTTCTGGATTCAAGTCATATTCGCAGTTTCACCTGACGCATAGCACTTCCGGCATTCCAGGATGCGGGAAGTTTTTTCGCAGTTCAACCCCCACGATGAACGCCTGTCGAGTCGTTTATCAAGAATTTAGGAGCCACTAATGAGTTTCCCCGACACAAAGACAATTTGCAGACACGTACGCAAAGCAGTCTCCAGCCGCGCAGCAGTTGCGGCGATTCTCATCTTGATGATGGCATTGGCTCTGCCGGCAGGTCTTGCCGCGCAGCAACAGAGCTTTGTCTATGTCAACAACCAGGACACAGTCAACACCGTTTCAGGGTTTACAGTGTCCAACACCGGAGCACTTACTCCTATTGCCGGTTCGCCTTTCCTTACGAACGGCGCTGGTTCCACTGCAACTTGCTACGGTCTTGACCGCATGGCAGTAAATGTGGCGAAAGGTCTGCTTTTTGTTTCGAACCCAGGCGACCAGACCATCAGCGTATTCCAGATTAATGCTACTTCGGGCGCTTTGACCCTTGCTCCCGGATCGCCGGTACAAAGCGGCATTACGACCGATGGCTGCGGTGGAATGTCATTGGCGGCAACGCCGGATGGCAACTTCCTGATGGTATCCGGCAATGGCGTGATTCAATCTTTCAACGTCGCCGCAAATGGCTCACTGACACCGGCAGTATTAACCTCCAATGTTTCATCCACAAATGTCAGCATGAAAATTTCCAGCAATGGACAGTTTCTTGCTGTATCTAATGAAGTATCAGTCTCTCTCTTCACCATTAACTCGGACGGCTCTCTTACAGCAGCCGCGAATTCCCCGGTTTCCCCCAGCGGCACAGGGCTGGTCTCAGGCCTTGAGTTCACTTGCGCGGGCGATCGTCTTTATGGCAGCGAGATATCCACTAATTCGTCAGCAATTGATGTTTGGAGCGTATCAGCAGCAAGTGGCCTTACGCCGATTACCGGCAGTCCGTTTTCTGGTCCTGAAAATGATTCGAACATCGTGGCTCTCAGCATTGATGATACCAAGATGTTCACCACCAGCCAGTTATCAAATCACGTTCTTTCATACAATATCGCCACAGGCGGAGCTCCCACTCGGTTTGGTAGCGCCGGCACTCCGAGCACATTGCATGTGCCTGCCG
>DASRCD010000641.1:0-13919 GCA_035653315.1 Candidatus Angelobacter sp. | reverse complement strand
ATCATACCGGCGGCGGAATTCTATGATTACAACGCAAAATACATTGACGAAGGTTCAGTACCGGTGATCCCGGCCAAGCTCAGCAAAAAACAGATCAAAGAGGTGCAAGGAATGGCCATACGGGCGTTCCAAGCAGTGGATTGTTCCGGACTGGCGCGAGTGGATTTCCTGATGGACCCTAAGAACGGAAAGCTTTACCTGAATGAGATCAATACCATGCCGGGTTTTACCTCCATCAGCATGTACCCCAAGCTTTGGGCCGCTTCAGGACTGGAGTATTCCGATTTAATTGACCGGTTGATTCAATTGGCGCTGGAGCGATACCAGGAAAAGAAGAAGAACCGGTACAGCAGAAATTAATTGAAATTTTATTCAGGGCCTCATTCGCCGGAAGATGATAAATGATCTGGCGGAAAGCACGAATGGCTATAGCTCTTAAAACCTGCTGTCTTTTGCTGGCGCTGACAGCGCCAGTAGCAGCCCAGACTGCCGATCCTTCGACCGCCGTTGTGGAAGGGGCTGTGATTAATGTCCAGAACAGCCGCACAATTCCGCGGGCCGTTGTGACCCTGCTGCGCACCAAAGGCGGAAGCCAAAGCAAATCCACGCGCGCTGATGGCAACGGCCATTTTCTTTTTCAGAATGTTGAGCCAGGATCGTACCGGCTGATCGCCGAGCGCCAGGGATTTTTTTCCGATGACCGCAAGCGCGAATACCAGCCCATGTTCGATGTAACGGAAGGCCAGCATGTAAGGAACGTGCCGGTCCGGCTAATTCCCGCCGCGCTGGTGAGCGGTGAGATTCTGGACGAATACAACGATCCGGTGCAGAACGTCGAAGTGTCTCTGCTGAAATTGCAGATGCGGCTGGGGCATGTATATCTCAGTTCAGCGGCAAAAACCATCACAGATGATCGCGGGCAGTACCGGATTGCCGGGCTTCATTCGGGTAAATACTATCTGGTGGCAGAATACAAGCCCTCCAGCGCTTTGGCGGAGTTGATCCGGACACAAACTGCGGCGCAAGTCTCTGAACAAAACAACATAACCAGCAATGCACGCCGTAATGTAAATGCACAGCTTCCTGAACCGGAAGTACCCGAGCCGGCTTTTTCTTATCCACCTCTTTTCTATCCTGCTACCGGAGACTTTCAACAAGCCCAGGCTTTGCAGTTACGCGCTGGCGATGAAGTCTCGGCAAATTTTATTTTGACCAGCGTGCCGGTCGTCTCAATTCGCGGCCGAGTCACCAATGGAACGACGGGAAGACCGGCAATGGGCGCTTCGGTTGCCGCCTATTGGACCGTGTATATGGAGGGCTCAGGAGTTCCGGCACAAGCTTCTAAAGAGACAGGCCAGTTTATTATTCGCGGTCTTGCGCCTGGGGTTTATACACTGCGCGCCAGCTTTACTGAAGACGGGCAGACATTTGCCGGCGAACAGACCGTGGAAGTGGGCACTCAAGGCTTGCAGAATGTGGACATTGCCGCGTTGTCCGATTTTGCAGTAACCGGGCATGTCACAGTCATGGCAGAGATGCGCCAAAATCCTATTACAAGGGTCGGGATAGAGTTTGTGGGAGAAGGATTGATGCCGCGGATCCAGGCAAGCGCGACCATGCCGAAGATGGAATTCAGCGCCCAGCTCCGTCCGGACCATCGCTACCGCGCCAATGTTCGCAACTTGCCGGAAGATTATTATTTGAAATCCGTCGCAATTTTTGGATCGCAGGTCCCGCCGGAGAACATTGTGGTGAGCGGCAGTGGCGGCGTCATGGAATTAGTTCTAAGTCCAGCAGGCGGGCACATTGAGGGAACTCTTCTCGATTCCAAAGACCAGCCTACACGCGGCTCAATTTTGCTGGTACCAAATCTTTTCGATCCCGGCCCGCCGGAACTCTTCCGCCGCACCACTGCCGATGGAAGGAAAATTTGTTCTTCGCGGTGTGGCGCCCGGCAGCTACAAGCTGCTTGCGCTTGAGAGCCTGAACGTAGAATCAGAGATCAACTCGCCGGAATTTTTGCGGAGCCTGGGAAATCGCGGCGACGGTTTGATTGTGGAGGAAGACGGCAAATACACCGTTTCACTCAGGCTTAACATAGAGAGCCAGTAAATTTATGATTGCTCAAGCTACGCTTCGCCCCTGCACCAACCGTATCACCAGCACAATCAAGGCAAACACCAGCAGCAAGTGAATAGCGCCGCCAAAGGTATAGCTGCTGATCATGCCCAGGGCCCACATCAAAAGCAGGATAAAGAAAATTGCCAGCATTCAGGACTCACCTCGCTCAACTTCGACGCATCCAAAGCAGCAGAAGTTGGCTGCCCGGGCCAATACAATGAGCATAGGACAACTGGCCAGCAGGTGATACGTCCTTAAGTGCTTAGACCAGCACCATTCGCTTCGTCCATACTTTATTTCGAAGGAGATAACTGCCTAATGAAACTGATGCGAGTAAGCGTGGCCGCTGTTTTGGCATTTGCGGTGGCAATGACTGTGCCTGCTGTGGCACAACACGACCATGACCGTGATGAACATGAACATCATGGCAATGACTGGAGACGGGGCAATCAGCGGGTGGAGCATGGCGGACACTATGTTCGCTATGAAGAGCATGCGGAACATCACCACAGGCGGATACCTGAAGAGCATTTCCGCGCCCATTTTGGCCGTGAGCACTGGTTCCGCATTAATCGTCCGGTCATTGTGGCGGGAGCGCCGCGATTCCAGTATGACGGCTATTGGTTTGGCTTTGCCCAGCCACTGCCTCCGGGCTGGCGCTATAGCGATGAAGTGTATGTGGACAACATCGACGATAATTATTACTTGCTCAGCCCGGCGCATCCCGGAATTCGCATCTCCATTAACCTGCTGTAGCTGGGCAAATCAACCTGCTTGAGAGCGGCTGAAATTTGAGCGGGTTGGTCCACGTTCCTGCAATTCCTGTGTGCAGCGGCTAATCCGTCAAAAAGTTTGGCGGCAGCCGCGCACATGGAACTCACACAGGGACGAATTACTTCTCAGTCAGTTAGCTGGCGCGGCGTTTGTCCTGGCTGCGGGCAGGCTTGCTCTCCGGACGGTCAGGCGCAACTTTCTGCTGCCGTTCATTTTCCTCACGCGTGCTGTGATTGGTAATGCCCTGTTCATCGCCGGAAATCTCCGCATCTTCTCCGCGCACCGGACCAGACTCTCTTCCACGAATTGAGGTGTCTTCGCGTCCGCGAATGCCAATGTTCCGCTGATCAACGTTCTGCTGATTAACGTTCTGCTGGTTTGCGCGCTGCCTTGGCTGCCCGCCCCCGGCATTTTGAAATTCAGGCTCCTCTTCGCCTTCAATATTCACTGCTTCATTCACTAAATTTTGCCTGCTCTGCGGCTGGTTAGGCGCGCGCCCTGCATGTTGTGATTCAGCGCGGGACCCTCCGGTCTGCGGCGTGCCGGATATGGAAGTATCCTGCTGAGTGCGCTGGTATTCCGTCTCTTCTTCTGCCACGCGCTCTCCCGAGGAGTGTGCTGTTCCCTGGCGCTGGGTGCGCTGATCTTTCACTTGATCGTCATTCGTGTCGCGATTTTTCATTGAGCTTCTCCTTAGGATTGAGTGGCTAAAACAGTCTGCTTTAGTTAGAAAACCTTTCCCCGGCGAATGTTGTCCCGAAATCCGTAGCTGGTTATCTGACACAAAGCTGATGAAACAGCTTATTTGAGGTAAAATTTTTAGTTCGTCTGCCCATGCCCGGTGTACGGGGCCTGGAGTCTGCTTCGCCGTCCCACAGAAGCCGACAAAGACTCACCGAATAAGAAGATTCAAGGAGATGTTCAAGACATGGCGATTCCAGCAACCCAGATGCGTCCGGGGATGATCATCAAACACAACAATGACCTTCATCTGGTCTTTACCGTGGAGCACCGCACGCCCGGCAATTTGCGCGCTTTTATTCAGGCCAAGCTGCGGAATATCCGCACCAACGCCATGTTTGAGCACCGCTTCCGCTCCAGTGATCCCATAGAAAAGATCACGGTGGATGAAGTTCCCATGGAATACCTTTACCAGGATGGCGATACCTATTGCTTCATGAACATGGAGAATTATGAACAGACCCACCTGAATAAGGACACTCTGGGCGATTCCGTGGACTATTTGACGCCGAACCTGCAGATCAAGGTTGAATTTTATGATGGAAAACCGGTTGGCATTGAATTGCCGCAGACCGTGGAACTCACGGTGGTTGAGACTGAGCCGGGATTAAAATCAGCGACCGCTTCCAGCGTGACCAAACCGGCAAAAACTGAAACCGGATTAGTGGTGCAGGTGCCTCCGTTTATCAATGAAGGCGAGAAGATTCGCGTGGATACGGCTGAAGGCGCATACCTTTCCCGCGCTTAATCAGGGAACCAGATACTCTTCCAATTCACGTGACCTATGATCGCTAAGCGTTATATTGTTCGTGGCCGGGTGCAGGGCGTGGGTTTCCGCTGGTTTGTTGACCATGAAGCGCGCTCGCTTGGCCTTGCCGGATGGGTAAGAAACAATATTGATGGCACAGTGGAAGCTCTGGCCATGGGGACTGACCAGCAGCATGCGGCATTTGCCGGTAAGCTGCGCCAGGGACCGCGCGCGTCGCGCGTGGATGAAGTAACAGAATTAGCTGCTGAACCAATTGAAGGCCTGACTACATTCCGCATTGAAGGAGCATGGTAACAATGGAGCAGAAATCAGCAACCAGCTGTGAGCACCTGAAGAAACTTGTCCGCGAGGTGCCGGATTTCCCCAAACCGGGAATTCTCTTTTATGACATCACCACGTTGCTGAAAGATAAAATCGGCTTTGCCAGCCTGATTGACGCTCTTTCTGAGCACTATATTGGCCGCGATATTGACCTGATTCTGGGCATTGAGGCGCGCGGATTTATTTTTGGCCCTGCGCTGGCCTATCGTTTAAATGCAGGTTTTGTGCCTATTCGCAAACCAAAGAAGCTTCCCGCGGAAACCGTAAAGTGGACTTATGATCTGGAATACGGCACGGACACTCTGGAAATCCATAAAGATGCGATCAAGCCTGGCCAGCGCGTGATCATCGTGGATGATCTTCTTGCCACCGGAGGCACGGCAAATGCCTGCCTGCAACTAGCGCAGTCCCTTGGCGCAAAGGTGGAAGGGCTGGGCTTTGTGGTGGAATTGGATTTTCTGAATGGCCGCCAGCGGTTTAACGGCACAGAAGTGTTCTCGCTGCTGCACTATGACAAATAAGCGTTCTATTTGCGCAGCTATACTTCTCATACTGGTTCTACGCTGCCGGGCCGCTGACGATAAGCCTGATCCTTCTGCTCTCATCCATTCCGCAAATGAAGCAACTGATCTCTCAGTCGTACTACCCCATCGGCTGACTGGGACTGTGATTCTCGCGCCCGGTGGGAAAGATGAACGCAGCGGCACAATCACAATTTATCGTAATCAAAACCAATACCGTTCGGAGATTGAGCTTTCAGGCTATCGACGCATCTGGCTCCGGCTGGACAATCGCGTCTATGTCGCGAATTCCTCTCCTTTAGCTTTCTTGGGTTTGGAAAGCGATCTTGAGAACTCCTGGCGCGAAACCATCCTCGTCAACACTCAAGAGATAAAGTTCCGGCACGAATCAAGAAAAAACACAATGGGTGGTGATGTTTGGTGCATTGACGAAGCCGGTGGCGATTACACTCCGATGCATTTGTGCTTCGATACCTCGTCACAAACAATGCTCAGTAAGACATATGGAGAGGACCGCTACGAGTTTTCAGATTTTCAGGTTCTTGAAGGGAAAAAGTATCCGGGCAACATTCGCAGGTTCCGGCAAGGCAAGCTTGCCTTAGAAATGCGCAATCTTCATGCGGAAACCGGCGTTTTGCCGGAGGACGCATTTCAAGTGCCGAAAGAATCACTCCAGTTTGAGACCTGCGAGAACGTGGTCCCTC
The DNA here is from genome assembly GCA_035653315.1 of Candidatus Angelobacter sp. Classification (GTDB taxonomy): domain Bacteria; phylum Acidobacteriota; class Terriglobia; order Terriglobales; family Acidobacteriaceae; genus Angelobacter. The sequence goes on along the minus strand of DASRCD010000641.1, from coordinate 7,968 downwards.
CCAAATTAACTTCTTCTCCCACTCTCTTCCCGCCAAGGACATTCGTTGGCAAGTCGCTCAAGATTTTTATTTATGGAATTGTTGCCGAGGATGGCAGCTTCACCCACGTGCTCGTTGCTTCAGTTCCACGCAATCCGGACCTTGTGAAGCTGGTCAAAGATAAGGTTGAACAAAGGCGTTTTACGCCGGCAATGTGCGGGCCCAAGCCGGTTGCAACCGAGCTTAACATTGAAATTGCGCCGACGCCTTGATCCTTATAAAAAGACCCATCCATCTCTTCGCAAGAGTTCGTCCGAGAGCCAAAGAAAGTCAGCAGTTAATCCCTACCCTCTCTCTTTCAGTGCTCTTATAAGCCCATGCCATGCGCGGAGTATTGTGTGCGATACCGAATCGCCCGCGCTGGTCTAGCAGGATCATCCCTCCGTGACCATTCAGACGGTTTTTCAGGTATTGCATGGCCTCCTGCGTTACCGCATCCGGCGAGCCGCCGGTGCGCACGCGGTCAGCAGCCCACTTGGCGAGAACAAGCTTCATAATGGGTTCACCCCACCCGGTGCAGGAGCTTGCGGCGCTGCGATTATCGGCATAACAACCGCAGCCAATCAGGGAAGAGTCGCCCACACGTCCGGGATCTTTGTTCAGTGTGCCGCCCGTGGAAGTGCCCGCGGCAATGTTGCCGCTGGCATCCAGCGCAACAGCTCCGACCGTATCGTGGCTTGAGAGCGGCCCGGCAAAAGTAAGATCGGGCTGCCCTGCTGCTTCTTTTTCCTGCGCTTCCTTCAGCCGCTTGATTTCCCGCTCAATCACCAGCTCTTCATTGCGGCACAACTCCATCCCCTTTTCCTGGGCAAAGCGCTCGGCGCCTTCACCCACAAAATATACATGCGGACTTTTTTCCAGTACCAGCCTTGAAGCGCGAATTGGGTTGCGGATACGCTCTACACAACCGACGCCGCCGGCGCGAAGCGTAGCGCCATCCATCATCAGGGCATCCAGTTGCACGCGGCCGTCACGGGTAAGAAAGCTGCCCCGCCCTGCGTCAAAGGTCTCGTCATCTTCCATGCAGACGATTGCTGCTTCCACGGCATCCAGCGCTGAGCCGCCGCCTTCCAGAACATGCCAGCCCTTGTTTAATGCATTTTGCACACCCTGAAGGTGCGCTTCCACCATGTCATCAGGAATGGCCCATGCGCCACCATGGACTACGAGTACAGGAAGTTGTCTCAATCTTTTTTGTCCCTCTTTCCGCTCAAAAGTGTAGCAGAACCCGGAGCAGCGCCAGCCCAGGGCCAACTCTCTGCCGTGGCAAAACAGCCGTTTATAAATCAAAGCCTTGGGCGAATCAAGGCTTGTGAGTAGCAGAGTTACACTTGTAAGAGATCATTATGAGCGACTGCAATCAACAGATATTCGATGGTGTCACGCAGGACCGCTGGAACTGCATCAAAAATGCCATTCAAAGCAGGACCGGCGTTGCTATTTCTATCGATAACGGCACTTCAACCCAAAGCGGTTTTACTTTTCAGTGGAATTACGATCCGGCAACACAAGTCCTCAGCATTCAATGCACTGACAAACCATTTATGGTTCCGTGCTCTTTTATTGAATCCAGGATCACTGAAGTGGTGAATAGCTGCCCGTAGTTGTAAAGGCTGAATTCAGGAGCAGGACCCGCCGTTGAGTATTGCCTATGCGCATTCATACGCCTGAGACTCAGCTGCGCAGCACTGGGCGCGATGGGGCGCAGTAAAATAGTGTCTGGAGATTCATTCATGGAAAAGCGTCAACTTGGAAAATCCGGACTTGAAGTGGCGCCGCTGATGCTGGGCGGTAACGTGTTTGGCTGGACCATCGATGAGGCAAAATCATTTGAAATTCTTGACGTATTTGTGTCCGCAGGATTGAACTTTATTGACACCGCGGACAGCTACTCAACGTGGGTCACAGGACATAAGGGCGGCGAGAGCGAAGCGATTATCGGCAGCTGGTTTAAGCGCAGCGGCAAGCGCGATCAGGTCATTATTGCCACCAAAGTTGGATCAGAGATTCCGGGTGAAGGCAAAGGGCTTTCCAAAGCATGGATCATGCGGCAGGTGGAGGAATCTCTTAAGAGATTACAAACGGACTACATTGATCTATACCAATCTCACCGCGACGATCCAGACACTCCTGTAGAAGAAACTCTGGAAGCGTATGCGCAATTGATCCAGCAGGGCAAGGTGCGCGCCATTGGATGCTCCAACTTTACCGCTGAGCGAAGCAGGGAGTCTTTGTCCGTGAGCCAGCAACATGAGTGGCCGCGTTATGAGAGCCTGCAACCGCATTACAACCTGTACGAGCGTGAAGCCTATAAAACCACGCTGGAACCATTGGCATTGCAGGAGAAGATGGGCGTGATTCCTTATTATTCACTGGCCAGCGGCTTTCTTACAGGAAAATATCGTTCCCAGAGCGATCTGGGGAAAAGCCCGCGTGGCAAGGGCGTGCAGAAATACCTGAATGACCGTGGGTTCCGCATTCTGGAAGCGCTGGACCAGGTAGCGGAACGGTATCAGACAAAACAGGCCCAGGTGGCATTAGCCTGGTTGATGGCGCGCCCCAGTATCACAGCCCCTATAGCCAGCGCCACCAGCGTTGACCAACTGAATGATTTAGTCGCGGCCACACAATTGAAACTTAGCCAGAGAGACATTGACGTGCTGGACCGGGCCTGCGCATATCAGCAAACAAACCAGGAGCGGATTGCATAAACTGCAATTTGCAAAATTCGGAAAAGAGCCAAATTTTTTGCCACTTCGGGCGATTTTATTTAATCTTATAGACTCTCGCGGGACGCCTGATTTCAATGAATGAAAGGTGGAGAGATGAATATTTATAAAAATATTACGCAAACGATCGGGCGGACGCCGCTGGTCCAACTCAACAATATTACCAAGGGTGCCAAAGCCACGGTGGTAGCTAAGCTGGAAGGGTTTAATCCTTGCCATAGTGTCAAAGACCGCATCGGCGTAAGCATGATTGAAGACGCTGAAAAGTCCGGCCGCATTCAGCCGGGCAAAACCGTGCTGATTGAGCCGACCAGCGGAAATACAGGCATTGGTCTGGCGTTTGCCGCGGCAAGTAAAGGCTATCGCCTGATTCTGGTGATGCCGGACACCATGAGCCAGGAGCGTCGCGTGGTGCTGCTGGCGCTGGGCGCTGAGCTCATTCTAACCCCCGGTGCTAAAGGGATTAAAGGCTCCATTGCCAAGGCCAATGAGCTGCTGAAGCAGACGCCGAATGCAGTAATCCTGCAGCAGTTTGCCAATCCTGCCAATCCGAAAATTCATCGCGAAACAACCGGGCCGGAAATATGGAATGACACGGATGGCAAAGTTGACATTCTGGTTTCAGGTGTTGGCACGGGCGGCACGCTGACTGGCGTGGGCGAGTTCATCAAGCCGAAAAAGCCAGACTTCCAGATTGTGGCGGTTGAGCCTTCTGACTCTCCAGTGCTTTCCGGTGGCAAGCCTGGACCACACAAAATTCAGGGAATCGGCACCGGCTTTGTGCCGGATGTGCTCCGTCGTGACCTGATCAATGAAGTATTGCCGGCAACGCTTGAGGAATCACTGGAAACGGCACGCCGCATGGCAAAAGAAGAAGGCATTTTCATTGGCATCTCAGGGGGCGCGGCAGTGTCACAGGCCCTGAAGCTTGCCAATCGAGAAGAGAACGCAGGCAAGCTGATTGTGGTGATGGTGCCGGATTTTGGCGAACGCTACCTGAGCACAGTCCTGTTTGAAGGATTGAAGAATGAAGCCGCAAACCTGCCCACCGTGGATGCGGACGTGGACACCTTCTTCATGATGAAATCGGCGTAAGACCAGCCAAAGCTATAAGCGGGAGGGAGCAAATCTCTCTCGCTTTTTGTTTGTGAGCCTACTCACCGTCTGCTCGGCTGACTTAAGAATATGGGCTGCGCTGGCTAGCGATATTCCGAGCATTTACAATATAGAGATAGATAGAGCGATTGGTGCTGTGTTTGCAAAGGGGAGCGGATGTACGAGGTCACTGTCGAAGATTCATTCGCCGCGGGTCATTATCTGCGCAATTACAAGGGTAAGTGTGAAAATCCACACGGGCACAACTATAAAGTCCGCGTCACACTGCAGGGGCCTGAGTTGGATAAAGCCGGCTTGCTGCTTGACTTCAAGGATTTAAAGGAAGTGATGAAGCATGTGATTGACCGTCTGGACCACCAGATGTTGAATGACATTGTGCCCTTTACGGAGTTGAACCCTTCGGCTGAAAATCTGGCGAAATATTTTTACGATCAGGCCAATGACCGCTTGCGATCGGTTACTAATGGGCGCGTCGGCTTAAAAGATGTCACGATCTGGGAAACAGATACCACCACGGCCCGCTACTCGGAGTAAACCGGATCATATAAAGCTTGCTGTGTCGTGCGCCGGAATCCGTCACGATTAGTCTTCCATGCAGATCATCGAAATCTACCGTTCTGTTCAGGGCGAATCATCCTTCGCGGGTGTCCCCTGCATCTTTGTGCGTCTGGCTGCATGCAATCTGCGTTGCGTCTGGTGTGACAGCGAATATACCTTCAGCGGCGGCAGGAAAATGTCCGTCGATGAAGTACAGCAGGAAGTAATTCGCCTTGCTCCGGGAGGTCTGGTTGAAATTACCGGCGGCGAACCCATGCTGCAGGAGCGCGAACTGGTGCCGCTCATGGAGCAACTGCTGGCATTAGGCTACACGCTGCTGTTGGAAACCAGCGGTGAACGGGCACTAGAGAGAGTGCCGAAAGCCGTGCACAAGATTGTGGACGTTAAGTGTCCCGGATCAGGTGAAGGCGGGTCATTCCGCTTGAGCAATCTTGCAGCGCTTACGCCTGGAGATGAAATTAAATTTGTCCTGGCTGACCGCGTGGACTATGAGTTTGCCCGCGACTTCACCCGCGAGCATGGGTTAGAAACCAGAGTAGCGAATGTTTTGTTTTCTCCAGCATTTCGGAAGAATCCGAGCACAGAGCGTGGAGCTTCCAATTGCCAGCTTGATCCGCGCGTGCTGACGGAATGGATTCTGGAGGATAAACTCAATGTCCGGCTGGGATTGCAAATTCATAAATTTATTTGGGAGCCCGCGACCAAAGGTGTGTAACCAGAGTACATACAGCGAAAACATGGAAGTTTTGCGATAATTATAGGTTGTGCAAGGGCAGCTATTCAGCTTGTAAGGCCATCAGAAAAAGAGGCTTTTCTTATTCAGCACAGAAAACACATTGTTCCTGATGGCATAAAAATTTACCCAAGCGAATTACAGAAACAATCATTGAAAAGATTTGATGCCGGAGGTCAACTACCGATGAAAACCAGATTGACATATGCAGCGATGACAGCTTTTCTTATCTGTCTGTTTGGAACCGTGGCCGCATGGTCGCAGGCGACAGCAGGCAAGGTGCAGGGCCGTATCACCTCTGGCGGTAAACCGCTAGCCAATGCAGATGTTGTTCTTACAAATACAGATAACGCCCGCACCTACAAGATGAAGACCGATAAGAACGGCCAGTTTTCTGCTGTTGGCATTCAGTTTGGCACTTATGAACAGGAAATTACCGATTCATCTGGTGAAAAGCTCTTCAAAACCAAAGTGCAGATAACGGGCGAAGGCGGCGCGGTGCAGGACATCTCAGCTGAAGTTTCTGCCGGAAAGGGCGGGAACACAGGACCAAGCGCGGAAGAGCGGGAACGAATTAAAGCGAACAATGAAAAAGCTCAGAGTGAAAATGCCCTGATTGCGCAGTTGAACCCTCTTATCCAGGCAAAAAATTGGGCAGGCGAGGAACCTATTTTGACTCAACTCATCGCCCTCAATCCCAGCCGCTGGGATTTTCAGCAGGCATTGGGCGATGCTCAATTGAATCAGGGCAAATTTGAGGATGCCATTGCTACCTACGATAAGGCTATTCCTATGGCGCAGTCCGTTGCCAAGGGAGAGGTGAAAGACCCAAAGGCTGATCCGGCGAAAGCTAAATTGGCAGTAGGCCAAATGCTCACGAATGAGGGCGCGGCATACACCAAGCTCAAGAAACCAGATAAGGCGGTTGAAGCTTACAACAAGGCGGCTGAGTTCGAGCCAAATCCTTCAGGTTCTTATTTCAATCTGTGCGTGACGCAGTATAACAGCGGCAATACTGATGCAGCCCTATCGGTATGTGATAAGGCAATCGCTGCTGATCCGAACAAAGCTGATGCTTATTACATTAAAGGCTCTTTGCTCATGGGAAAATCCACGCAGGACAAGTCAGGAAAGCTTCAAGCTCCGGAAGGCACCGCTGAAGCACTCAACAAATACCTGGAACTGGCCCCTGATGGCGCCCATGCCAATGATGTAAAGCAAATGCTGACTTACATTGGCGCTAAAATCGATACCAATTACAAAGCAAAGAAAAAGTGATGGGCACGGCAATGCCAAATTAAGCTGTGAGGAATTCAGACATCTCGGAGGCGGAGCAAACAATGAAGAAATTCGCGGTTTCCCTGGCATTATCATTTGTTTTGGCAATTGGACTGCTGGCCAGCGCACAGACGGTTGGTGTTCCGGTGGAAGGCAAAGTCACCAAGGAGGGTAAGCCTCTCCCCAACGTGCAGGTGGTGCTTACTAATCTTGATAATGGCAGGACGTATAAGGCAAAAACGGAGAAAAATGGCAATCTCAATTTTATGGGAGTGGCCTATGGGAATTACCGGGTCGAGGTCATTGGGGATAAAGGTGAGAAGCTTTTCAGCAACAGAACTTCCATAAGCGCGGACAACACAACCAGCACGAATAATCTAACCATTGACATCAAAGAAGGAGCACAACCCGTAAGCGATTCCGGCGGCGCACCTTCAGCCCCCGGCCCCAAACTCACCAAGGAGCAACTCGCGAAAATTGAGGCAGACAATAAGAAAATTGCCGGCCTGAACTCGCTTATTAAAGAAGCAGATTCGGCACGGCAAGCCCAGGATTGGCCAAAGGCGGAGAATGCGCTAAAGCAGTTAATTGCCGCTGCACCGGACACCACACGCTGGGAGTTCTACTATGCTCTGGGAGAGGCGCAAAGCCGCTCCAACAAACCTGAGGAAGCCGTTCAAACTTTTGATAAAGGTATTCAGGTTGCCCAGTCGATAGCCTCAGGCTCAGCGCCGCCCGATCCCAAGAATCCAAATTCAACCCCCGCTGCCGCTAAAAGCGGAGAAGTCAAAATGCTGACTTCTCAGGGCAGTGCTTATCTGAAGCTGCAAAAGCAGGATGAAGCGATTGCCTCTTTAAAGAAAGCCGCTGAATTGGATCCTGGCTCAAGCCTCACCCAGTACAATCTTTGCGGCGTGGAATACAACGCGCAGAAATTTGACGATGCAAAAACAAGCTGCAACAAATACCTTCAGCTTGAGCCCAGTGGCGCTCATGCGGATGAAGTGAAAACATTTTTGTCGCAGATGGGAACAAAATAGAAGCTGAACAGTTATATAGACTGCAAGCGGCCTCCGGGCCGCTTTCTTATTTGGAAGTATAAAATTGCAGGTGTGCGATGTCCCGCGAATTTAAAATTCGTCCCGCAGTCCCTGATGATATCCCGGTTTTACGTGGGTTGATCGATGCTTCCGTTCGTGGGCTACAAGCAGCGGACTACAGCCCGGCGCAGATTGAGAGCGCTCTTAGAACGGTTTTTGGCGTGGACACCCAATTGATCTCCGATCAAACTTATTTCGTGGCAGAAACAATTCCTGCTCTAAGCGGAGCTCCATCGGATCATAGTTTGATCGTTGGCTGCGGTGGCTGGAGCAAGCGCAGGACTCTTTACGGCGGCGATGCCTGGAGAAACCGGCATGATGACCTGCTCGACCCGAGGCAGGATGCAGCCAAGATCCGGGCATTCTTTATTCATCCGGCCTGGGCGCGGCGCGGTATTGGCAGCCTGATTCTTGA